>JBJKQV010000345.1:0-7632 GCA_046704985.1 Terriglobia bacterium | reverse complement strand
CCGGCGTGAGGTTGACGTTCGGGGGTTTCTGGTCGCTATGTATGACCGGTTTGTCGTGGTCATACTCGTGCGGTTGGGCTTTTTGGTGGGCATTGGGCAGGGCTTGGGGGTGGGGCACGGCGCGCCGGGCCCCTACAATCTCGGCTAAGGTTTGGCCGGCGACCAGTTCCATCACCAAGGCGCGCGTCTCCGAGGACTCTTCCAGGCCGTAAATCGCCGCGATATTGGGATGATTGAGTGAGGCGAGGACCTGCGCTTCACGCTCGAAGCGCGCCATGCGTTGGGCGTCGGCGGCAAACGTTTGGGGCAGAACTTTGAGCGCGACGTCACGGTTGAGCTTGGTGTCGCGCGCGCGGTACACCTCACCCATCCCGCCCGCGCCCAGAGGTGAGACGATTTCATACGGTCCGAGCTTCGATCCGGAAGCCAACGCCATGCAGTGGGGACATTATATCCGAGCCGAGGCCCATCTTTGCGGCTAATTTGTCCACCTCGGCGGGCGGAGAGGGCTCTAGCGAAAGGCTTGGTTGAGCAGGTAGGCGAGCCGGATGCCAGCCTTTTCGAGCTGCGTCTCGACGACGGGAATGGCAGCGTCCACGTAAGCTTGGCCGAGTTCCGGGTTGGGGCCGGGCGGCAGGAGTCCGTAGGCCACCTGGCGCGCCAAGCGGTGGCTTTCGAGCGCCCAGTCCTCGACCGAACCTTTCTCCCACTGTTTCCGTTCCGCGGGCGTGACGCGGTGGTCGAGGGCCTCGGCGAGCTCGTTTCCGTAAGGCTTGATCTGGTAGAGGATGCCCGAATCCCAGACTTTGTGCAGATTGGAGGGGCGGCCCATGAAGGTGACCTCGACCATATTGCCGCCCTTGTCGTGGTGATCTTCGCAGTGCAGGGGTTGATGCAGGTCGCCGACGAAGTGAACGAGAAACTTGAGCGCCACGCGGCGGTCCGCTTCGCTCGCGTGGGGATTCTTCAAAACCTTGTCGAACTTCTCGATCTGCGCGGTCACGCAGTTGCCCAGGCGGCACTCGGTGGCCAGGTCAATGCTGTTGGCGTCGAGGGGGATGTCAATGTAGTGCCAGGGGCCGGTCTCGGGAAAGTCCACGCGCGTGTCGTCGGCCCAACTGGAGATGGCGCCCAGGGAATTGTATGGGCCCAGCAGGGCATTGACCTGCTTGCGCGCCCGGCGCGTCAGGTTCATCTGCGCGATGACCGCCACCACCCGGTGCCCCTCCGGCCCCCAGGCCAGGCCCGGCCAGGAGATGCCCAGGCACAAAGCGGCCAGCAGCAGCACGCGGACTTTCACGGACGAACGGATCTTCATTGCTCCCTCCTGCGCCCCGCTCGAGGGCGGGCGAAAGGATGGGGCGCATTATACACCCTGCTGCTGCCGTTTGTGTTACACTGCAACCCGACCGCAGCGTCGGAAATCGCCATGGCACACACGCTCGAAACTGCGCAGAAGCGGCGTGAAATCTGCCGCGTCGCGGCGCGGGTATTCTACGAGAAAAGCTACGACGGCGCCTCCATGCAGGACATCGCGCAGGCGGTGGGCCTCACCAAGGCAGGGCTCTACCACCACATCGGAAGCAAAGACCAGCTCCTGTTCGAAATCATGAACTACGGCATGGACATCCTTCAGGAAACGGTGGTGGACCGCGTGCGCGACATCGCCGACCCGAGCGAGAGGCTCCGCCAAGCCATCGCCGGGCACATCGACCTGATCGTGCGCGCCCGCGACCTGGAACTCACCGTCATCCTGCACGAGAACCGTTCTCTGCGCGGGCCCCTGCTCACGAAGATCAACACCCGCAAGAAGGCCTATATCCAATTCCTTCAGGACCTGATCGCCGAGGTCCAGGAGCAGGCGGGCGGGGAGCGCCGGATAGCTCCCCACGCCGCCGCCTTCGCCCTGCTGGGCATGGTCAACTGGCTCTACCAGTGGTACCGCGCGGAGGGTCCCCTCAAACAGCACGCCCTCACCGAAACCTACACCGACTTTTTCTTCCGCGGCCTTCTGGGAGCCCAGGGATCCTGAGCTCGCCGGCGATTCCTGCAGCCCCGGCGGGAGGCGCGTGGCAGTTGACGACGGGGCGCGCTTCGATTATCCTCTACCCCTCTCGTCGCGCTTTACCGGAACAGTCGCAACACGTCAGGAGGATTATGCAGCGGCGGCGTGATTTCTTCCGTACCCTGGGCGGCGCCGGAGCCTTGGCGCTCAGTACATCGGTAGGCCGTTTCGGCGCGACCCGCGCCCTGGCCATGGCCGCCACTCTTCCCGCCGGCGCGTCGAACCACGACCGCCTGCACCCGGACTGGTACCGGCGGAAGATCGCGCAGGTGCAACGGGCCATGGCGCGCCGCAAACTCGACGCCCTGGTGCTGCTCAACTCCCACAACGTCATTTACACCACGGGGTATTTTCACCTCTCGACCGAGCGCCCTCTGGGGGCGCTGATCCCCGCCTCGGGCGACCCGGCGCTGTTCATTCCCGAGCTGGAAGCCGACCAGGTGAAGCTCTGGTGGGTGAAGGATTTTGAGACCTATTTCGACTACCCGGGGCCGGTCAACCGCGTGCAGTGGATCTTCGAGCGGGTGGCGCGGCGGGGGCTGAAGACGGGGCGCATCGGCATCGAGGAGCCCACCGCCAGCAAATTGAAGCACATGAAGGCGGGGGCGCCGGGTGCCACGCTGGTGGTAGCCGGCGACCTGGTCGAGCACCTGCGCTGGGTGAAGGACGAAGAGGAGATTGCGGTGATGCGCCGGGCGATGGAATTCGCCGATTTCAGCGTGCAGTCGGCGCGCCAGTTCATCGCCTTAAACGGGGCGGTGACCGAGGACGAAATCCTCAAGGCTTCCGCCGACGCCCTGGCGGTGAAGATGTCACGCGAGCTGAAGGACGTGGTGGGGGTAAGCATCGATCCCCCCTTCGGCGGCCTGGTGCCCTTCGGCAAGCGCTCGGCCTTTCCCCACGCCGTGCCCAGCCGCGACCGCCTGAAAAAAGGCGACGCGCTGATTCTGAGCATGGGAGCGCGGGTGGGAGGTTACAATGTGGAGTGTGAGCGCTCCTTCTCGATCGGCGAGCCCGGGGACTACGCGCGGCGGCTCTTTGACGCCATGCTGGCCGCCCACGACCGGGGCGTGAAGGAGATGAAGGAGGGAGCGGTGGCGGAAGAAGTGGACCGCCGGGCGCTCGAGGAGATCCGCCAGCGGGGTTTGGGGCGTTTTCTGCGCCACCGCACCGGGCACGGCATCGGCCTGGAGGGCCACGAGTCGCCCTGGATTGCCGAGGGCGACAAGACTGTGCTGCGCGCCGGCATGACTTTCAGTTGCGAGCCGGGGGTCTACGACCCGGATTTTGGAGGTTTCCGCCATTCGGACACGGTGGTGGTGGGCAAGGAGGGGGGCGAGATCCTCGACCACTACCCCACGCGGCAGGAGGAGATGGTCATTGAGATATGAAAATCCTGGGAAGGAGCCCCGGACACGTTGACTTTCGGCAGCGCCTATTGTACCTTCCGAATCGGGCCTGCTTGCCAACCCGGTCTGCCTAATGAGCGCTGATGCGAACGTCGTCGAGGTGACCCTCGAGAGTGACCTGAAGAACGTGGAGGTCGCCGATGAAATCTCCCGGCGGGTGTGTGCCACGGCGGGCTTCGGGGAAGACGAGCAGCAGCAGATTGAGTTGGCCGTCCACGAGTCGCTGATCAACGCCATCAAGCACGGCAACCGCAACGACTCGAGCAAGAGCGTCTGGGTGCGCTTTGTGATTCACCAGGATCGGCTGGAGGTCTCCATCCGCGACCAGGGTCCGGGCTTCGACGTCGACCACGTCGCCGACCCCCTGGCGGAGGAGAATCTGCTCAACATCTCCGGCCGGGGCATCTTCCTGATGCGCGCCTTTATGGACGATTTGCAAGTAGCGACTCACGCTGAGGGCGGAGCGGAAGTCACCCTCGTGAAGCGGCGGAATTCAGCGGGCAAGTTCACTCAAGGAGGAACGGAACGTGAGCATGAAGGCCACAGCACGTCAAGTTGATTCCGTGACCGTCATCGACGTCAGCGGACGGATCACGCTCGGAGAAGGCTGCACGCAACTGCGCCAGTTGATCCGCGACCAGTTGGGCAAAGGCGACAAGCACATCCTGGTCAACCTTGCTGACGTCACCTACATCGACAGTTCCGGCATCGGAGAATTGGTCAGCGCCTTCACGGCGGTTTCCAACCAGGGCGGCCAGCTGAAGCTGCTCAACCTCACCAAGAAGGTCCACGACCTGCTCCAGATCACGAAGCTTTATACCGTCTTTGACGTCCACGATGACGAGGCGAAGGCCATCGGCAGCTTCAAGCCGGCTGGTGCGTGAGCGCTCGCTTCCCCTCCCCCGCGGAGCGGCCTCCGTCGGGCTGGGGAAGCTGGGGGCATCCCCTTTTCCCGGATCTGCGCCGCGGCCGAGAGCGACCGGGGTCCCTGCGGAAAAGGGTGTATAATCAGCCCCAGGTCGCCGGCCGGCCCGGACGCTGCGATCACGTTCCCATGTCTAAGTCACTGTACTACTTTCGATCCTCGGGGGCGGCGGCCTTGGTGCGTCGGCTAGGGCGAGGCTACCGCAAAGTGGCGCTCTCCCGCCCGCCCGACCGCGAGCAGCCCCTCAAGGTGCCAGCGGTCATCCTGGCCGACGCCCGGCAGGACTCCCTGCGCTCCTTGCAGCGCCTTTCTCCCGACAACAACGCTTGGCGTGTCATCTACCTGACCGACGGCGAGGCGATGGTTCCGGCGCGCCTGCAGGCCAGCGAGCGGGTGTTCGCCGTGCTGCCCTACAAGGTTTCGCGGCCGGCGCTGCAGACGGCGGTGCAGCGCGCCTTCCAGGCGCTGCGCGCCATTGAGCAGGCCGAGCATACGCGCCACGAGCTGCACGTGGTGGCCGCGGAACTCGAAACCCTGAACAAGATCGGCGTGGCGCTTTCCACCGAGCGCAACACCAATTCCCTGCTCGAGCTCATCCTGACCAAGAGCCGCGAGATCACCAACTCCGACGCCGGGTCGCTCTACCTGGTCGAGGAGGACCGGGAAGGCGACAAGCACCTGGTTTTCTGCCTCACCCAGAGCGATAGCTTCGCTCCGCCCTTCCGCCAGTTTACGCTGCCCATCGATACGCGCAGCATCGCCGGCTATGCCGCTTCCACGTCCAAGATTCTGAATATCCGCGACGCCTACCGCATCCGCAGTCTCCCCTTCCGATTCAACCGCGACTTCGACGAGAAGTTCGGCTACCGCACCAAGTCCATGCTGGTGGTTCCCATGAAGAACCAGAAGGACGAGGTGATCGGGGTGCTGCAACTCATCAACGCCAAGCATCGGGCGGGCGTCCGCCTGAGCTCGCGCAAGATGGTGCTGGAATCGGTAGTTCCCTATTCGCAGCGCAGCCAGGAGCTGGCTGCCTCGCTGGCCAGCCAAGCGGGTGTGGCGCTGGAAAACAACCTCCTCTATCGCGACATCCAGCGCCTGTTCGAAGGGTTCGTCAAAGCCTCGGTGACGGCCATCGAGTCCCGAGACCCCACGACTTTCGGCCACTCCGAGCGCGTCGCCAAGCTCACCGTGGGGCTGGCCGAGGCCGTCGACCGCTCCGAGGGCGGGCCCTTCAAGGAAATCCACTTCACCCCCCAGGAGGTTCAGGAGCTTCGCTACGCCTCCGTCCTTCACGATTTCGGCAAGGTCGGCGTGCGCGAGGAAGTCCTGGTGAAGGCCAAGAAGCTCTACCCTTCGCAACTTGAGCTCATCAAGAAACGCTTCCTCTACATCCGCAAGGCGCTGGAACTCGAGCAGATGCGCCGCAAGCTCGATTACGTGCTGCGCAACGGCAATCAGAATTACCAGGGGGCCTTCGAGGACCTGGACGGCGAAAGCGGCCAGGAACTTCGGAAACTCGACGAGTTCCTCGATCAGGTCCTGCAAGCCAACGAGCCTACCGTGCTGCCCGAAAAGATTTCCGAAAAGCTGGTGGAAATCGCCGGCTGGTCGTTCGAGGACCCTTCCGGCCCCACCGAGCCGCTGATTTCGCCCGAAGAGCTGCGCTTCCTTTCCATTCCCAAAGGCAGCCTCGACCCCGACGAACGCCTGCAGATCGAATCCCATGTCATCCACAGTTTCCGCTTCCTGAGCCAGATCCCCTGGACCAAGGAGCTGAAGAACGTTCCCATGATCGCCAAGGCGCACCACGAGAAGCTGGACGGCTCCGGTTATCCCTACCACATGAAGTCGGACCAGATCCCGTTCCAGGCCAAGATGATGACCATCTCTGATATTTACGACGCCCTGACCGCGCGCGACCGCCCCTACAAGCGCGCCGTGCCCGTCGAGCGCGCCCTGGACATCATCGGCCAGGAAGTGAAGGGCCAGCTTCTCGACCCCAACCTTTACCACCTCTTCATCGAAGCGAAGATTTTCGAGTTCACTACCAAGGACTAGCCACGCCGGATAGGAAGGGGGGCGGCGCGGGATGTGCTGCGCCCCAGTTGTGCGCGCCGCCAGACGACCGCAGCCATTCGAGTTGGGCGGGGTTGGGGAGCGGGCCGCTCAGAAAGACGCAGCAAGCTCTTCGCGGTACCAATCGACGGTGCGCCGCAAGCCTTCTTCAAATCCCACCAGCGGCTGGTAACCGAGCAATTGGCGCGCCAGCGTGATGTCGGCGTGGGAATGGCGCGCATCGCCGGGGCGCGGGGAGGTGTATTGGGGCTTCACCTGCTTGCCGAAAATTTTGTTCAGCAGCTCGATGGTTTCGTTCAAGGTGTGGCGCTCGCCCACTCCGATGTTGATCACATGCCCGGAGGCCTGGGGGACCGTGCAGGCGCGCAGTGTGGCGTCCACGGTGTTGGCGATGTAGGTGAAGTCGCGCGACTGCTCGCCGTCGCCGAAGATGACGGGAGTCGTGCCGCGCAGGTAGGCGGTGATGAATTTCGACAGCACCCCCGTATAGGGCGAGTGGGGATTCTGCCGCGGGCCGAAAATGTTGAAGTAGCGCAGGGGCACGGTCTCCAGTCCGTAGAGGCGCGTGAAGAGCAGGCAATACTGCTCGCCGGCGAGCTTGGTGAGGGCGTAGGGAGAAAGGGGGCGCGGGGGCTGGTCCTCGACCCTCGGCAAGGTGGGAAAGTCGCCGTAAGCGGCCGATGAGGCCGCCATCACCACCCGCTTCACCTTCGCCTCGCGCGCCGCCAGCAGCACGTTCAGCGTACCGTCAATGTTCACCTCGTTGGAAGTCAGCGGGTCTTCGATGGAGCGCGGAACGGAGGGCATGGCGCCTTCGTGAATCACGTAGTCGACGCCCTCGAACAACGGCCGGACCTTCTCCCGGTCGCGCAGGTCGTCGCGCGACCACTCGATGCGCTCGCGAACCGCCGCCAGATTCTCGGCGCGCCCGGTGGCCAGGTTGTCGAGCACCCGCACGCGCTCGCCGCGCCTCAGCAACTCGTCCACAAGGTTCGAACCGATGAATCCCGCCCCGCCCGTAATCAGATAGACCGCCATGCTTTTCCTCCCCAATTCGTGAACCTCCAGCTTAACACGACCACGGCGGGGGCGCCTCACGTCCCCCGCCGGCGCGGCCGAGAAAGGGCCGGGCACGCGGGGTTTTAAAATTGCTT
>JBJKQV010000344.1:0-4623 GCA_046704985.1 Terriglobia bacterium | reverse complement strand
TGCGGGGAGCGCGTTTTGCTCGCGAACTATCGTTGGACCGCGAAGCTTTTCTCCGCGAAATCCAATCGCTCTCCGCACCCGCCCCGCAGGTTCTCGTCAGCGAATTCGAAGTGGCCACCTTGGAGATCCGCGCTTCGTCTCCCCTTCGGCTGTCGACCCACATTCGCTACACCCTGGTGGGAACCGGCCCGCACGCCCATCGCTTCGAGCGCCTCGGGACCTGGCAAATTGAATGGCAGCAAGGGAGCGAAGGGCGGTGGCTGGCCACCGCGTGGCGGCCGATCGAGGAGATCCAAAGCCTGGCGCGCGAGCCCATCTTCGTGGACATCACGGCCCATACTCTCGGCCACATTCCTTCCTTCCGCGAGCAACTGCTGCGCGGTACGGACTACTGGCGCACGGTGCTGGACGCGGCCTCGGGTATCGATATTTACGGCAACAACGGTGTCGCGGCGGGCGACTACGACAACGACGGGTTCGACGATCTTTACATTAGCCAGCCCGCCGGCCTTCCCAACCGCTTGTACCGCAACCGCGGCGACGGGACGTTTGAAGACGTGACGGAAGCGGCGGGCGTAGGCATCCTGGAGAGCACGCCCTGCGCGCTTTTTGCCGACCTCAACAACCGCGGCCGTCAAGACCTGATCGTGGTGACCGTCGACAAGCCCTTGCTGTTTTTGAATCAAGGCAACGGGCGATTCAAGCTGCAGCCCGACGCGTTCCGGTTCGCGCACCAGCCGCAAGGGGCCTTCACCGGCGCGGCCCTGGGCGATTACGACCGCGACGGCCGTCTGCACATCTACTGCTGTTTGTACAGCTATTACAAGGGCCTCGAGCAATACCGCTTCCCGGTCCCTTATTTCGACGCGCGCAACGGCCCGCCCAATTTCCTTTTCCACAACCAGGGCGACGGCACTTTCCAGGACGTGACGGAGGCGGCGGGGCTCAGCCAGAACAACAATCGCTACAGCTTTGACTGCACGTGGTGCGATTACGACTCCGACGGTTGGCCGGACCTGTACGTGGTGAACGATTTCGGGCGCAAGAACCTCTATCACAACAATCGCAACGGCACCTTCACCGACGTGGCCGAGCAAGCGGGGGTGGTGGACGTCGGGCCGGGCATGAGTTCGTGCTGGTTCGATTACGACAACGACTTGAAATTGGATCTCTACGTCTCCGACATGTGGGAAGCCGCCGGCATGCGCCTCATGGCGCAAAAGGATTTTCTGGAAGGGATGCCGCCCAAGATTCGCGCCCTGTTTCGCCACCACGCCAAAGGCAATTCCCTTTACCGCAACCTGGGCAACGGCCACTTTGAAGACCGCAGTCGAACCGCCGGCATCGAGAAGGCGGGCTGGTCGTGGTCCAACCACGCCTGGGATTTCGGACGCGACGGACGCACCCACCTCTATGTGGCCAATGGCATGATCTCCGGCCCCTTGCGCGACGACCTGGAGAGTTTTTTCTGGCAATACGTCGTCGCCAAATCTCCTCCCGACGCCCGCCACGCGCCCGACTACGAACGGGGATGGGAAGCCATCAACGAATTGATCCGCTCGGACGGAACCTGGGCGGGCTACCTGCGGAACGCGTTTTTCTATAACAACGGCGACGGGACCTTTTCCAATATCTCCTCCGCGCTGGGCCTGGATTTCCCCGACGACAGCCGAGCGTTTGCCCTGGTGGATATCGATCACGACGGGCGGCTGGAGATCGTGTTGAAGAACCGTACGGCGCCGCAGCTGCGCGTGCTTAAGAACTCCATGAGCGAGCTGGGCGCGGCGATTTCGTTCCGCCTCGAAGGGCGCAAGAGCCCGCGCGACGCCACCGGCGCCGTGATCACCGTGGACGCGGACGGCCGCCGCCAGACGAGCCTTCTGCAGGCGGGCACGGGATTCTGTTCCCAGCACACCAAGGAGGTTTTCTTCGGCCTGGGGCCGGCCTCGGGCAAGGTGGAGGCGACGATTCAGTGGCCGAGCGGGCTCGTCCAGAAACTCACGGCCCTCCCGATCGGGCATCGCGTGGCGGTCGTCGAGGGCGAGGAGAAGTGGCACGCCGAACCCTTTGCCGCGCCCGCGGCGATTCCCGCCTCTGCGCCCCCCGAAGGGGCGCCGCTTCCCACGCAGGCTGAAACCTGGCTGCTGGCGCCGGTGGTGGCGCCGGAATTTTCCCTCCCCGGCCTGGACGGCAAGACATACTCCCTCTCCGATTTTCACGGGCGCCCGCTGCTCCTCAACTTCTGGTCCGTGGCTTCGCCCGAGTGCGGCGAGCAGTTGGCCGGCTTCGAGCGCCATCGCGCCAAGTGGGCCGCAGGCGGGTTGCAGCTCGCGGCCCTGAACGTGGACCCTGCGGAGAAGAGTTCGGCGGCGCAGGAGCTTGCGCGCGCGCGCGGGCTCGCCTTCCCGGTTCTCACCGCGTCCCAGGACGTGGCGGCGGTTTACAACCTCCTGTTCAGCTACCTCTACGACCGGCACCGCAACATGCCGATTCCCACCTCTTTCCTGCTCGACGCGCAAGGAACCATCGTGAAGATTTACCAGGGCCGCGCCGACCTCGCCCACGTGGGCTCGGACTTCCGGGAAATTCCCCGCACCGCGCACCAGCTCCTGGCCAAGGCGCTGCCCTTTCCGGGAATAACCGAGGCGAGGCATTTCCGGCGCAACTTTCTCTCCCTGGGCTCGGTCTACTACCGCCGCGGCTATCTGCAACCCGCCGCCGCGGCTTTTCGCACGGCGTTCCGCGACAACCCGCAAAGCGCCGAGGCCTGTTACGGCCTGGGCAGCGTCTATCTGCAGGAGCAGCGGGACGACGAAGCGCGCGAAGAGTTCCAGCGCGCCGTCAAGCTGCGCGCCGACTATCCCGACACGCTGCCCAATTCCTGGAACAACCTCGGCATCCTGGCGGCGCGCCACGGCCAGACCGCCGAGGCCATTGAAGATTTTCAGGCGGCGCTGCGCTCCAATCCCCAATATCTGATCGCGCTGAAAAATCTCGGCAACGCCTATCGCCGGGAAAGGCGCTGGGCGGAAGCGCGCCAGATGCTGGAGCGCGCGCTCCAGGTCGCGCCCCAGGACCCCGAGGCCAACTACAGCCTGGGAATGGTTTACGCGGCGCTGAACCAAACCGCCGAGGCGCATACCTACCTCACCAAGGCGCTGGACCTGCGCCCCGATTATCCCGAAGCGCTCAACAACCTGGGCGTGCTCTACCTGCTCACCGGACACCGCGACCAGGCGGTCGAGAGCTTCCGGACCTGCATGCGCGTGGCCCCCGACTTCGAGCAGGCGTACTTCAATCTCGCCAAGCTCCACGCCATGGAAGGGCAGCTCGCCCAGGCGCGCGCGGTGATCGAGGAGCTCTTGAAGCGCCGTCCCAACGACCCGCAGGCGCTGCGGGCGCTCCAGGAACTGGAGCACCGGCGCTGAAACCCCGCCGCCGAAGATTCGCTCCTCGCTCCGCCGGGAGTTGACGCCCGTGTTAAGCTCTTCGCATTGTTTCGCCGGCGCGGACGGGGACGCCGCTCGGCTCCCCGCTTGGCGCCGTAGACGGCACGCAGCCGAATTTTCTGAGGAGCGGAACCATCATGTATCTGCCGGCAACTTACTCCATAGCGGTGGTGATGACCATCGTCACGATGATCTGCTGGGGTTCGTGGGCGAACCCTTACAAGGTGACCCGCGGCTACCGCTTTGAACTCTTCTACTGGGATTACATCGTGGGCGTGGTGGTGCTCTCGGTGATCCTGGCGCTGACCCTGGGCAGCTTCGGCTCAACGGGCATGCCCTTCCTGCACAACCTCGGAACCTCCGATGCGACGCACTGGATGTACGCCCTGGTGGCGGGGTTCATCTTCAACATCGCCAACCTGCTGCTGCTGGCGGGCATTGACATCACCGGCCTGGCGGTGGCGTTCCCCATCTCCATCGGCATCGCCATCGTGGAAGGCGTGGTGCTCAGTTACCTGATCGAGCGCAAGGGCAACCCGGAGTTTCTGGCGCTGGGCGTGGCGCTGGCTATCGCCGCCATCATCTTCGACGCCCTGGCTTACAAGAGCCTGGGGGCGGGAGCCAAGAAGGCATCCAGCAAGGGGATTGTGATTAACATCATCTCCGGCATCCTGATGGGAGGGTTCGCGCCCTTCGTCGCCAAGGCGCTGCCGAGCGGAAGCAATCCCTATAGCGTCCAAACTCTGACCGCCGAGCACGCCCTGACGCCCTACAGCGTCATCGTGCTCTTCAGTTTGGGGGCGCTCATCTCCTGCTTCGTGGTCAACACCTACTTCATGCGCAAGCCGCTGGTGGGCGACCCGGTGCGCTTCTCGGGATTCTTTGCGGCGCGCGGCGCTGACCACGCGCTGGGCTTCCTGGGCGGCGTGGTGTGGGGAGTGGGAACGGCGCTCAACTTCATCGCCGCGGGCGTGGCGGGGGTGGCCATCTCCTACGCCATCGGCCAAGCTTCACCGATGATCGCCGCGCTCTGGGGGGTGGCGGTGTGGCACGAATTTTCCGGCGCCAACCGCAAGTCCTGGACCTTCCTGGTGCTGATGTTTGTGTTCTATATTGCCGCAGTCATCGTGGTCGCCAGCGCGCACCGCGGATAGTTTTTGCCCCGGCGCGGGAG
>JBJKQV010000343.1:0-4108 GCA_046704985.1 Terriglobia bacterium | reverse complement strand
GGGATAACACGTGATGCCGATTTTCATGTTTGCCGGATTCGCCGGGAATCGCTCGGCCGGAGTGCGCGCCCCAGGCGCCCTCAGGGGTTCTCAGAAGCCGGGGGTGCGTGCTTCTCCGCCTTGGCGGGCGGGGGAGAAAGCATGATGATCTGCTTCACATCCCGCTCGCCGCCCTTCACTTGATAATAGATGAGCAGGCTGGCGCCCGGTTTCAGGTTCTTGAGCTTCATTTTGGTGCCGTCGGCGCTGACCACCGCGACGTGTTTCTTGAGGGGAAACATCACCGTCCCTTCGCGGTCGGGGACGGTCATGTTGAGGATGCGCCGCTTGGCGTCCAGGGATTGGAGCTTGCCGGAGAAGGCCTGGCGCGAGGCCCCGCCGGAAATCTTGCCCAGGATGGGGACTTTGGAGCGGCTCTGCGCGGCCGCGGGGAGGGGAAGCAGGGCCGCGGTCATAAGCACGGCCGCCAGTGCCAGGGACGCCTTCAGGCAGGGTGGTCCCCCGGCTTTCGGCCCGTTCGCGCTGCCCCCGCGCGCGGCGTACGCGCCGCGCCCGAGGCGGGAAGTTCTCATGCTCAGTCACTTCCGAGGTCGGAGTGTCCGTTGCCGTCGCTCTTGCTTTCGGTCTGCTTGTACATGTAGCGGACCGACGCCTTCATGATCAGCAGGTTGGGTTCGCCGGTACGGTTGACCTTGATGCAGTTCTTATCGTACCACTCGATGACGCCCCGAATCTGTTCGCCCGTGTTCAGGACCACCACCATCGGGGTGCGGGCCTGCATTTGCTTGATGTAATAAAAATTCTCCGCATTCGTTTGTTCGGGAGGCGCGGGCTTCTTGCGTTGCATGCGCCCTCCCATCTGATCCTGAATCTCGGAGAGAGAAGGGCGAATCAGTTTCCGGTTTACCATGAATCACTCCTTACACCCCAAAGACTCGTGGGGCGGCGTTGGGGGCTCCACCAGGAATACCCGGGGCATGGACCCTATTATGGCGTTAGATGACGGTGAAGCCCGCTCGGTTACTTGCCATGCCAAGCAAAACTAACTGGTCTGCGAAAAGGTCGACCGCTGGTTTTGAGGCTAGCACAGTTTAGGTTGCTCGCCAAGCCCCTTCCTGCGCGGCAGGAAGCGTTCGGTTCGCCATGAGGGCTTACGACTTGCTTCTTCCGCGCCGGGGCGAAAATCCCGGTTTGCCGGCGGGTGTCTTCGCGGCCGGCCGCGGCGCACTGCCGCCCGTATCGCTTCGCGAGGCGGGCGCGTGGGCCGCCTTGCTTTCCAGCAGGGAGGCCGCCAGAGCATCCAGGCCCAGTTGCGGGTTGACGTTCCTCGTTTGCAGCCGGTAGGCCTGATCGAGTCCTTCCTTGAGCTTCACGATGCCCGGCAGACCCAATCTCGGTACCCAAACTTGGATGCGCGGGAGCAAGTCCGTGTTGGCCAGCTCCGATACTTTTCCGGTCAAATGGTAAAGCATCAGGTCGCGCAGCAGGGTGTGGCCGATGCGCAAGGTCTCTTCCGCGTCCTCGCGCTTGTCGGTCAGGGCGCGGCTCGAGTCAAAGAGCTTTTTCCATTCCACGGGAGGCAGGGCGGCGGGGGAACGGGCGGTCAAGGCGTCCAGCCACTCGACCCAGGGCCGGCGGCGCGCCAGGAAAGCCTGAGCGTCGAAGGCCGCGGCCTTGGCTACGCTGCCGGCCGAGAGCCGCGCCGCCAGCCGCCGCTCGGCTTCCGTCCCGGCGCCCTGGCGCTCCAGCATCTCCATCAGCAGGGATTCTTCGACGGGCAGGAACGGCACCCGCCGGCAGCGTGAGCGGATGGTGGGACGCAGCTCGAAGGCGTTGGAGCAGATCAGAATCAGGGTGGTAGTGTCGGGAGGCTCTTCCAGCACCTTCAGCAGCAGGTCCACGGCTTGCCAGTGGACCGCCTGCGCCTGGTCGACCACGAAAACGCGCCTCGAAAACTCGAACGGCCGCGTGTAGGCCACGCTGCGCAGTTGGCGAATCTGTTCGGTGAGGATGAAACGCGTGATGGGAGCGATCAGTTGGACGTCGAGATAGGCCAGGCCTTCGACCCGGCGCGTGGAGTCCTTGAGGCCGCGGCGGCGCTCCAGGTCTTCGCTGGCGGCGGCCACCATCTGCCCGGTCTTCAGGCAGCGCGGGCAGGTGCCGCAGAAATCGTCGCCGCCCGGCCCGCGGCGCTCGCAGTTGAGCGCCTGGGCGAGCATCAGCGCCAGGGTCTTCTTGCCCACCCCGTCGGGGCCCGTGAAGAGCAGCGACCCCGGCACGCGGCCGGTGGAGAGCATCTGGCGGAGGGTCTCGACTGCCGCCGCATTGCCCAGAAAGGATTCAAAGCCCATGCTCACCCGCTGCGCACCGCGCGCTTTCCAATCCGCCCGCGCCGTGCCAGGAAGGCGTCGACCACCCGGCGCACCTCCGCCTGGACTTCCTCGACCGGCCGGTCGGAGCTGATGAAGCGCAACCGTCCGGGGTCGGAGCGGGCGATGGCGCGGTAGCCGGCGCGCACGCGGCGGTAAAATTCCAGACCTTGCGCTTCAAAGCGTCCGCGGCGCGACTTGCGGCGCTTCTCGCGCCGCCGCGCGCGCTTGAGCGCCACGGCGGGGGCGAGGTCGAAAACCAGCGTCAGGTCGGGGCGCGTGGGCGTGCAGATCAGCTCGTCCAGGGCGCGCACCGTGGCGGGGCCGAGGCGCCGGCCGTAGCCCTGGTAGGCCATCGAGGCGTCGTTGAAGCGGTCGCTGATGACGAGGTCGCCCCGCTCGAGCGCCGGGCGCACCACTTCCTGAAGGTGCTGGGCGCGCGCGGCGTAGATGAGCGTCAGCTCGGCGAGCGGCGCCAGGCGCACGGTGTCGGAAGCCAGCACGATGGCGCGCACCTTCTCGCCCACACGCGTGCCCCCCGGCTCGCGCGTCACCCGCACGCGCAGTCCCCGGCGGCGCAGGTGGTGGACCAGCAGGCGCAGGTGCGTGCTCTTGCCGGTGCCGTCCTGTCCCTCGAGCGTGATGAAAAGGCCGCGTTTTTTCATTTGTAGCCGTCCGGCAGGGCAGCCTGAATTGGAATTGATTCCGACGAGGAATCTTAGCACTCGCTCGGGAGCGCAGCAAGGTGTGGGTGGCTCCGGGAGATGGCAGGGGGGGATTCATGAATCGCCCCTGCGCCGGCCCAAGCCATAAAGCGCCGGCCAACGCCTGATGGTAGAATGGCAGCGCCTTGCCGACCGACCCCAGCATCGCCGACAATCTCGCGCGGGTGCGCGACCGGATTGACGCGGCCTGCCGCCGCGCCGGGCGCCGCGCCGGGGATGTGACCCTGGTGGGCATTTCCAAAACTTTTCCCGCCGCGCGCGTCCGCCAGGCCTACGAGGCGGGGCTGCGCCACTTCGGTGAAAACCGCGTGCAGGAAGCTGCCGCCAAGCGTCCCGAGCTCGCGGATTTGGACGCCACCTGGCACCTGGTCGGGCACTTGCAGTCCAACAAGGCCCGCCCGGCGCGCGAGTTGTTTGCCTGGGTGCACTCGGTGGACTCGGAGAAGATCGCGCGCCGGCTCGACGAGGCCGCGCCCGGCGGGGCGCGCTTGCAAGTGCTGCTGGAAGTGAATCTGGGCGAAGAACCCGGCAAGGCGGGGACAGGAGAAGCCGACGCCCTGCGCCTGGCCGAGCAGGTGGGCCGCTTGCCCAATCTCGAACTGCGCGGGCTGATGATCGTGCCGCCGTTTTTCGACGACCCGCAGCGCGTGCGCCCTTTCTTTGTGCGCCTGCGCGAGCTGGCCGCCAGGATTGAGGCGGTAAAATTTCCCGGCGTCTCCATGCGCGACCTTTCCATGGGCATGAGCCACGACTTTGAGATTGCCGTCGAAGAGGGCGCGACAATCGTGCGGGTGGGGACGGCTATCTTCGGAGAGAGGGGCCCGAAAGGGTAAAGGGTGAAGGGTGAAGGGTAAAGGGTAAAGGCTAAAGGCTGAATCTTTTTCACTGAACACTGAAAACTGAACACTGAAAACTGAAGACTGAGAACTGAAGACTGAGAACTAAAAGAGTTGATCCCCACGTCCACATTCCGCGTGGAAGGCCAGAGCGTCAGCTTCTGGCTGAGGGTGAAGC
>JBJKQV010000342.1:0-5660 GCA_046704985.1 Terriglobia bacterium | reverse complement strand
ACCTCGTAGCGCTCGAAGCCCAGGGCCTCCATCGTTTCGCGCGCCCGCTCCTTGGGGCTGGAGACGCAGAGCTCGTACGCCGGCGCGAGCAGCGCGCGCGCCTGGCGGGCCAGCTCGCGGCCCTGCTCGTTCAGCCCCTTCCCTTCTCCGCGCTTGCTGTGCCGGAAGACTTCGACGTACTTCATGTGGACCGCTCCCTTTCGGGGTCACAGACCCTTCGAAACGGATTGGCAAACGCGCGCCTGGCCAACACCCAATCGTATTATGCGTGTGTAGATCGCCTCCCAAACACCTTTTGCGAGGCGGGTTCACCGTACAATCGGCGTATCCTTGGCGGTAGCGTTGCGGTCTTCTTCTGTCTGCCGGATCACGCCGGAGTCGTCCGTAAAATAATTATTGCTCCGTGCGCAAAAGAGATCATGATCACACGCACAAAGGCAGCGGGCACTGATCGTGTAACTTCGGATGCGCCCAGTCGAGTCTGGGGGGCCAGGAGTGTAGCTGAAAGTGTAAGCACCCCTCGTGCCGTTTGCCAGAGAGTCCTCGATCAATCCGGCGGCCGAAGAGTCGGGCCGAACATGTGCAGAAGACGAACCAAGCGCGCGCAGGCTCGTGCTGAAGCCTTGGTCATACATGGAAGCGTATTGACCCTCCGCGCGATTAATCAAGCGAAGCGCCCCAACGGCTGAGCCATTATTGCGGACAGCCTGCCCCTCCCAAGGGTTCGCTTCCCCAAGCATCGCCGCCAGTCCAAGGAGACCCAGGAAAAGAGGAATCAGGAAAACTGCTAATTTCTTCCGCATGATCTTCCAACTGCTGGTGGCGGGTTCCGTCGAGTGGTAGGTCTTGATGGCGCTTATCGCCAGCGCCCCATTCGCAAGCCCATAAAGGGCCCACAACAACCCTCCCACGACTTGTTCCGAGGCAAACGCAAATATGGCTCCCAAAGCCGCAATGCCGGAGCATGTTACCCCTGTCTGTACGGCATGGGCGAGACCGTTCTTGTTAGGTCCTCCTCGAAAGCCCGTCTGAGAGATAAGGAAAAAGTAGACAACGGTCCCTACGATCGATAACGCCAACCAAAATACCGGTGCGGCGCCGCATGGGTCGCTCAAGCTTATCTTGTATTTCACCCAGGGGGGCGCCAGACAAGCCAGGGCAGCCAATCGCACGACCCAGCGCAGGCCGAAGGAGGCTTCCGCTTGCCGCTTATCAGGTGGGCTCGCCATCGTTTCTAGTCCCGACACGAGAGATCGGAGACGAAAACTGCCGTACCCACGTTCCAGTATGAAGAGCCAAGAAAAAGCATCAACATTTGCGGTCGGCACTCAACAGGCAGATGAAAAACGCACCGACGCTGGTATTGCGAGGAACCGGATGACACGAGAGCCTGTCCTGAGCAAAGCGATGGAAAACTCGTGCGTGCCCTACTTTCAGAGCGAAAACCCTCTGCCGCTCCGGCGCACTCCCTTGATTAACACACTCGCGAGTTCCAACCCTCTCGCTACGACCCGCCTACACCCAGAAACTGCCGCCACTGCCGCCAGTAGGGTTTACCGCCTACCATGTAAGGATCATCGTGGCCGGCGCCCTCGACACCCAAGAAAATCTTCTGCTCGTGCGCGGCCTGAAACAATTGCTGGCCCATGGAGTATGGAATCAGCTTGTCATTCGTACCGTGAATAATCATCACCGGCGCCTTCACCTGCGGGATCTTACCAACCGAATCGAAGCGGCTTTGCATGGCGTATTCCATGAAGGGAACTTTCAGGGCGCGGCGCGCCATCGCGCGTGTGGAGGTGAAGGAACTCTCCACGATCAGGCCCCCGCACGGATGGCGGAAAGCAATTTCCGTGGCCACGGCTCCTCCCAGCGAATGGCCGTAGATATAAACGTCACGCGGGTCAAAATGGCGGTTTCGGGTGAGATAGCGGAATGCCGCCTCGCCGTCGCGATAAACACCGGCCTCATTGGGCGAGCCCTCGCTTCTGCCGTAACCGCGATAATCCACCTCAAACACGTTAATGCCCAGATGCGACAAGGCCTTCATCTGCTCCAAGCCCATGCCGATGTTCTCAGCGTTCCCGTGAAACCAGAGCAGAGCTTTGGGGCTCGCGGGATTGGCCAAAAACCATCCGTTAATGCGCACTCCGTCCTCGGTAGTCAGCCACACGCCGTCGACCTGGAGGCCGTAAACCTTCGGGTCCACCCATCCCTCCGGGTAGCGCGGAGGAAAGTAGATGAATTTGTTCTCGAACACCCGCACGAGGACGCCGACAACAACAAGCGCAAGACCGATCACGGCCAGGCGACCCAGGATGAGTTTTTTGATGCGGCCGGCGTCCATGTCAACCACTCTCGCCGATCAGGGACAGCGCACACTATGCCTTTCGAAAGCTACGACCTTGGGCGGGAGTATACATGAAAGGTAACGCCGGAGAAACAGAGGATTTTAAGACGGAAACAAGGAGACTTCGGTCTCGTGGTGGCTCGCAGGGCGGGGGCGGGAGCCGAAAAACCTGTAATTGCAACTCGCTACCTTGGGGCTGGAGACGCAGAGCTCGTAGGCCGGCGCGAGCAGCGCGCGCGCCTGCCGGGCCGGCTCGCGGCCCTGCTCGCTCAGCCCCTTCCCTTCTCCGCGCGCGCTGTGGCGAAACACTTCAACGTACTTCATGGCTGTCCACCCGCTCCATGAATTGCCGCAGCCGGGCGAGGTAGGCCGCGCCGCCCACCCGGTGCGGATCGTCGTGCCCGGCGCCGGCGACGGGATAAAAGTCCTTGGGTTCGCGTGCCGCCGCGTAGAGTTGCCGGCCCATCTCGAAAGGCACCACGGCGTCGGCGGTGCCGTGGATGATGAGCACCGGGGCGCGCACGCCGGCGATCTTCCCCGCCGAGTCGAAGCGGCTGCGCGGCAGGAATCCGACGCTGGGAAGGTGATAGAGGTGCCGGGCCATGGCGGGGAGTGAAGTGAAGGAGCTTTCCACGATCAGCCCGCCGCAGGCGTGGCGCGCGGCGATCTCGACCGCCACGGCGCCTCCCAGCGAGTGGCCGTAGATGAAAAGGTTGCGGGCGTCGAATCCCCGCGTCTCGACCAGATAGCGGTAAGCGGCCTCGCCGTCGCGGTAGACGCCCGCCTCGCCGGGCGAGCCCTGGCTTTTCCCGTAGCCGCGGTAATCGACGGCCAGCAGGTTCACGCCCAGGCGCGCCAGCTCTTCCAGCCGCTCGCCGCCCATCCCGATATTTTCGGCATTGCCGTGAAACCAGAGGAGGGCGCGGGAAGAATCGGGCGCGGCCAGGAAGCGGGCGTTGAGCCGCACGCCGTCCGAAGCGGTCAACCAGACCTCTTCGGCGCGCGCCGCGACGGGGCCGGGCGCGCCGAAACCCTGCGGGTAACGAGGAGGGAAAAAGATCAGGCGGTTCTCGAAGGTGAGGGCCAGGGCGCCCACGAGCGCCAGCCCGGCCAGGATGCCGAGGGCAATTTGCATGGTGTGCGATCCCAGGCGCAAGGGTCAACCTCCCCTGCCGTGGGCGGAGAGAAGATGGCGCCGCCTCGTCCGGCGCGGCGGCGACGCCGTTCCCGCCTTACCCGCCCAGTGTAGTGGAATACCGGACAGGGAGGTACGCCTTTGGGCGCGCAAGAAGAAGGCGGCCGGGCTCAACAGACCCGGCCGCCGCAAGGGACAACTTGAATCGCCGGCTACTCGTCGCCGGGGGTGATGACCACGTAGAGGCCGGTGCCCTGCCGGTTGATGCGCAGCAAGGTGCGGCCCTTGGCCAGGCCCGCCAGATGGTTAAACTCCTCCACGTTCCTGACCGGCTGCCGGTTGATGCTCTCGATCACATCGCCGCGCTGCAGGACCGAAGCCGCGGGACTGGAAGGATCGATGTCGCTCACTACCACGCCCTCCGTTCCGGAGGACAGGCCCAGTTGCTGGCGGATATCGGGCGTCAGGGTCTGGACGGTGATGCCGCGCAGCGTGCCCTCGCTGGGCGATTTGCTGACCCCGGCCCGCTCGCTCAGGTTGCTGGGCCGTTCACCCAGCGTCACCTTGATAGTCAGGGGAGCGCCGTTGCGCAGGATTTGCAAGGTGGCGACCGTCCCGGGATCGGAGTTGGTCACCATGGAGATGAGCTGGCTGGCGCTGGAAACCGTCTGGCCGTTGAACTTGCGGACCACGTCGCCGTTCTTCAATCCCGCCTTGGCCGCCGGGCCGCCGGCTTTCACGTCGTTGATGAGCGCCCCGGAGGTGTCGGGCACCTTGAATTCCTGCGCCAGGTCCTGAGTCAGGTCGCTGATAGTGGCGCCCAGGAACCCGCGCTCCACCTTGCCGGTCTTGATCAGGTCTTCCATCACGTGGCGGGCCATGTTGATGGGAATGGCAAAGCCGATGCCGATGAAGCCCCCTTCGCCGCCCGGCCCCGAGCGCCCGCTCAGGATGGCGGTGTTGATGCCCACCACCTGCCCGCGCACGTTCACCAGCGCCCCGCCCGAGTTGCCGGGGTTGATGGCCGCGTCGGTCTGGATGAAGTTCTCAAAGTTCTCGATATTCAAACCCGAGCGACCCAGGGCGCTCACCGCGCCGCGGGTCATGGTGAAGTTCAGCCCGAAGGGGTTGCCGAAGGCCATGACGATGTCGCCCACGTGCAGCGTGGAGGAATCGCCCAGGTTAGCGGTGGGCAGATCCTTGGCGTCAATCTTGAGCACGGCGATGTCGGTCGGCGCATCGGCGCCCACCACTTTGGCTTTGAAGTTGCGCTTGTCGGACAGCATCACCTGGATGGAGGTAGCGTTCTTGATGACGTGATTGTTGGTGAGGATGTAGCCCTCCGGCGAAACAATCACCCCGCTGCCCAGGGCGTGCTCGCGCTGCTCGCGCGGCACCTGCGGAAACATGTTGCCGAAAAACTGCTGGAAGAATGGATCCATGGAGAACGGCGACTGCCGGACCTTGACCACCTGCGTGGACTGGATGGAAACGATGGCCGGCGTGACCTCTTTAGCGATGCGCTCGTAGGCCTGATTTTGCAGCTCCAGGGAGTGGATATCGGGCCCCTGCAGCCCGTGGCTCTGGGGCAGCGCAAAAGCCTGGGCGGTCCGCTGCCCCCAGTACGCGACGCCCGTAAAGGTCAAACACATCAGCCCCACCAGCACCAGGCTGACTCCCAGCAAATTCTCACGCAGAAACTGTTTGGACATGCGCCTCATCAGTAACTTCCTCCTTCGAACGATGGGCCGGCATTCGCCCCGGCCCCCGACGGGTATGCTCCCGATGCGATAGGTTCCCTCTCTTTAGACTTTAGATGCGGCCAATGGGATAGGAGGTTTCATCGCCGCCCCGCCGGATTGGCGGAAAGGCGCCCAGCCGTTCCGCCAAGCAGACCGGCCCGGAAAGGTTACCACAAAGCCTGGAGAACTTCTTCCAGCGTCTTCACCACGTGGGGGTCGAAGCGCCCCTTCTCGACGCCCTTGCGCAGCTCGCTGAGGGCCATGCGGGCGTTCCAGGGCTCGCGGTAGGGGCGCCAGGCGGTCAAGGCGCTGTAAGCCTCCGCCACCGCGGTGATGCGCGACCCCAGGGGGATGGCCTCGCCTTTCAGCCCGTCCGGGAAGCCGTACCCGGCCCAGCCCTCGTGGTGGTGCTCGACGATTTCCAGCAGGCGCG
>JBJKQV010000341.1:0-3395 GCA_046704985.1 Terriglobia bacterium | reverse complement strand
CCGTCTTCCACACCGCGCCGCCCCACCCCGCCTCGAAGGCGCGCATGACCTGCCCGCCGCTGTTGGTGGGCGGCCCGGAGGCCAGCCAGAAAGGATTGGGCCCCTTGATGCCCGCGAAATTAGTGCTGAGGTCTGCCATGGCTTTACTCCTTGTTCGAGCAGGGGACAGCATGTAGGTGGTCGGTAGCATGTGGGAAATCAGCCGTCCCCCCACTTACGACCTACCGTCTACTTCTTTTGCTGCAGCCACAAATCGATTCCGCGCGCCGCGGTCATGCCTTCCGCCACCGCGTCCACGACCTCTTTGCCGCCGTTCACGCAGTCGCCGCCCGCAAAGTAGCGCGGGTTGCCGGTCTGGTGCGAGCGCGGGTCCACCACCACCCGGTCCGATTCGATCTTCAAACCGGGCAGCGATTTCAGGAAGTCGAAAACGGGCCGCTGGCCCAGCGCCTTCACCACCATGTCCACTTCGATCACGAACTCGGACCCCGGTACGCGGCGCACGGCGGCCTGGCGCCCTTTGCCCTCCAGTTGGGTGCGCGCGCACTCCAGGCCCTTGACCACGCCTTTCTCGCCCAGCACGCGCAGCGGCTGGGTAAGCCAATAGAAGATCACCCCGTCGCGTTTGGCGAGCTCGTACTCGTAGGCAAAGGCGGGCATGGAGGCCTCGTCGCGGCGGTAAATCAGATAGACGAACTCGGCGCCCAGGCGCCGCGCCGCGGTGACCACGTCAATGGCGGTGTTGCCGGCGCCGATCACCGCCACCCGCCGTCCCACCTCGACGTGCTCGAAAGGTTTGACCTTGGTGCGGGAAATGAACTCGATAGCCCCACATGCGCCCTGCAAATCCTCGCCGGGCAGGTTGACGTCCCAGGTTTCGCCCAGCCCGATGCCCACAAAGATGGCGTCGAACTTCTTCTCAAGCTCATCCGGCGAGATATCTTTGCCGATTTCGGTGTTCTGGTGGAAGTGTACGCCCAGCTCTTCCACGATCTTCGCCTCGCGCAGGCTGTCGGCGGCACGGGTCTTGTAGGCGGCGATGCCGTAAGTGTTCAGCCCGCCGGGCAGGGCGTTGCGGTCGTAGAGGGAAACGTCGTAGCCGCGCTGGGCCAGCTCCGCCGCGCAGGCCAGCGATGCCGGTCCCGAGCCCACACAGGCCACCCGGCGGCCGTTGGGCGGCCCGGCTTTGAAGAGCCGCAGCTTGTGGTCCAGGGCCTGGGCCACCGAGTAGCGCTGCAAGCGGCCGATTTCCACCGGCTTCTCGCCCGCCTTGTTGAGCACGCAGGCGCCCTCGCACAGCGTCTCCACGGGGCAGACGCGCCCGCAGCTCTCACCCAGGATGTTGGCGCCCAGGATGACCCGCGCCGAGCCGCGCATGTTGCCGGTGCGGATCTTCTGAATGAAGGCGGGGACGTCAATGTGCGTCGGGCAGGCCTCGGTGCAGGGCGCGTCATAGCAATAGAGGCAGCGCGCCGATTCCAGCACCGCTTGCGCGGGCGTCATCCGCGGGTGGATTTCCTGAAAGTTCTCTTCGTATTTCTCCGGTGATAATTTGGGGGCGTGATTCGCTAAAGGCATGGAGCGTATTTTACCTACCTGCGGCAGGAAAATCCAAGGCGCAATTTACCGCGGCGGCGCGGCGGCCTGGCCCCTGTCTCGCCGGCCTCCAGGCCGGTTTGTGGGCGTTGGATCTACCTCCGTAGCGCTGGCCTTCAGGCCAGCACCAATGTTCCGTCGCTGGTCCTGCCTGCGACAGGCAGGCTAAAGCCCAGCGCTAAGACCCAACGCTAAAGGCTGGCGCGACGAGGGGGCGCGCCAGCCTTGATTTTTCGCCGCCGAAGTCATAAAAAGAGAGCAGCCGCAACATCCAGAGAGGAGGGGCGGGAAAGGCTCCGCCCGCGCAGACTATGGAATTCGATACGCTCATTAAGAACGGATTGGTGGTAACCGCCAGCGATACCTACGCTTCCGACGTGGGCATCAAGGGAGAGAAGGTCGCCGCGCTGGCCGCCGACCTGCCGCGCGAGTCCGCCCGCCAGGTGGTGGACGCAAAGGGGAATTACGTCCTGCCCGGCGGCATTGACGTTCACACCCACCTCGACATGCCTTTCGGGGGCACCACCAGCGCCGACGATTTCGAGTCCGGCACCACCGCCGCCGCTTTCGGCGGCACCACCACGCTCATTGATTTCGCCATCCAGTACAAGGGCCAGACGCTGCGCACGGCGCTCGACGCCTGGTGGAAGAAGGCGGAAGGCAAGGCGGCGATTGACTACGGCTTCCACTGCATCATCACCGACCTGCCCGACGCGCGCCTGGAAGAGATGAAGGCGCTGGTCGGCGAGGGCATCAGCAGCTTCAAGCTTTTCATGGCCTACCCGGGAGTTTTCCTGCTCGAAGACGGGCTGATCTTCAAGGCCATGCAGGCGGCCTCCAAGCTTGGGGCAATGATCTGCATGCACGCCGAAAACGGCGGAGTGATTGACGTGCTGGTGCAGAAGGCGCTGGCGGAAGGGAAGACGGCGCCCAAGTACCACGCCCTGACCCGGCCCTCGACCGCCGAAGGCGAGGCCACCGGCCGTGCCATCGCCCTGGCGGAGATGGCGGGGGCGCCCGTTTACATCGTCCATCTGAGTTGCGCCGAAGCCCTGGAGAAGGTGCGCGAGGCGCGCGACCGCGGCCTGCCTGCCTTCGCCGAAACCTGCCCGCAGTACCTTTACCTCTCCATGGACGATATCTCCAAGCCCGGCTTCGAGGGCGCCAAGTACGTCTTCAGCCCTCCGGTGCGCGAGAAGTGGCACCAGGACAAGCTCTGGAACGGACTGGCCACCGACCACCTGCAGGTGGTCTCGACCGACCATTGCCCCTTCTGCTTCAAGGAACAGAAGGAGATGGGCAAGGGCGATTTCTCCAAGATTCCCAACGGCGGCCCGGGCGTCGAAAACCGCGTGAGCCTGGTCTACACGGGCGGCGTGGCGAAGGGGCGCTTTTCGGTGAACCGCTTCGTGGAGATGGTTTCCACCGCTCCCGCCAAGCTCTTCGGGCTCTACCCGCGCAAGGGCACGGTGGCGGTGGGCTCGGACGCCGACCTGGTGATCTTCGACCCCAAGCGCAAGCAGGTGATCAGCGCCAAGACCCACCACATGCGAGTGGACTATTCCATGTTCGAGGGCATAGAGGTGACGGGCGTGCCGCTCCAGGTTTACTCGCGCGGCAAATTGCTGGTGGACGGCGACAAGTTCCTGGGCCACGCCGGCCAGGGACAGTTCCTCAAACGCCAGGCGTCGAATCTGCCCTAAACTCCGCTTCGTACTTTTGTAGGGGCGCACCGCTGTGCGCCCCTACGACTTCCTTTACCGGGGATTTCACACAGAGACCACAGAGGAGCCGCCCAG
>JBJKQV010000340.1:0-14375 GCA_046704985.1 Terriglobia bacterium | reverse complement strand
CCGCGAGGTGGGCGGTGTGCTTCGGTCCCTGGCCCGAACCGCCGAGGAAACGGGCCAGCAGCCGCCCACCTCCTATCGCGCCGGCGTGCTCTCGGAGGCGGGACGCGCCCGCAAGCAGTCCCAACCTCTGTGCGTTTGCCTGCTCGAGCCCTCCGACGCCACGGTCCTGGTGCAGTCGCTGGGCCACCAGGGATTGCAGCGCTATCTGAAGCAGGTGGCCAAGACTTTGCAGGGCAGCCTGCGGCAAAACGATATGGTCATCCGCTACAACCCCTGCACCATCGCGGTTCTGCTTTCCGATACCGCTTTGCCGCAAGGGGGGCTGGCCGTCGAGAAGCTGCGCCGCGCCGTCGCCCAGATCTCCCTCGACAAGACGCCCACGCCGCCCTTCTGCGCCGCCGTTTGCGACATCCACATGGACGATCACGTCGACGCCGTGGACGGGGTGACGGAAGTTATCAACCGCCTGGAATCGGCGCTCGAACAGGCGCGCAAGGACGGCGGCAAGCGAGTTTTGCTGTCGAAGTTCGAACCCTGAACGGGCCCGCCGCCCGGCACCGCTCCACCCCGAGCGCAGGCCACCTCATCTCAATTCGGGAGTTGAGCCATGGAAATTCAAAAAGTAGGCGTCGTGGGCTGCGGCCTGATGGGCTCGGGAATCGCCCAGGTGGCGGCCATGGCAGGTTTCCCCACCGTGGTCCGCGAGGTCTCGCAGGAACTCCTTGATAAAGGTCTGGCGGGCATCAAGAAATCCCTTGGCAAGCTGGAGGAGAAGGGCCGCCTCACCTCCGACCAGAAGGCCCAGGCGCTCGCCGGCCTGCAACCCACCTTGCAACTGAAAGACTTCGCCGACTGCGACCTGGTGATCGAGGCGGTCATCGAAAACCTGGACCGCAAGCGCGAGATCTTTGCGGAGCTCGACGGCATCGTCAAGCCCGCGGCCCTCTTCGCCAGCAATACTTCTTCGCTTTGCATCACCGAGCTGATGACCGCCACGCGCCGCCCCGGGCAGTTTCTGGGCATGCATTTTTTCAACCCCGTGCCCCTGATGAAGCTGGTGGAAGTGGTCAAGACGGTGGCCACCGACCCGGAGGCGGTGAAGACGGGGATGGAGTACACGCGCCGGGTGGGCAAGCATCCCATCCTCACCACCGACCGCGCGGGCTTTATCGTCAACCGCTTGCTGGTTCCTTATCTGCTCGACGCCGTGCGCGCCCTGGAAGAGGGCTTCGGCTCCATCGAGGACATCGACCAGGGCATGAAGCTGGGGTGTAACTACCCCATGGGTCCCTTCACGCTGCTCGATTTCGTGGGAATTGATACCACCTATTACATCGCCGAAATCCTGTTCGAGGAATACCGCGAGAAGCGCTTCGCGCCGCCGCCCCTGTTGAAGCGCCTGGTACTGGCCGGCATGTACGGGCGCAAGACCGGCAAAGGTTTTTACGACTATTCGGACCCGGCCCATCCCCGGCCGTGCGCGCTGGTGTGAAGAGTTCCGGCGCCCGGCTCGAACCTGTCCAATCGGCGAGCGCGGAGGCGGCCCCGGCCGGCGCCGGCGGCTTCCCGCGCCGCCCATCCGCGCGCAAGCGGTCAAGCTTGCCGCGCACCAAGGGGGAACGGAAACCATGGCTTACGATCATCTGCTGTGTGAAAAGCGCGACGGGTTCGCGGTGGTCACCATCAACCGCCCCGAAAAGCTGAACGCGCTCAACCAGAAAGTGATGCGCGAACTGCACGCCTGCTTTGAGGAGCTGCGCGACGACGAGGGCGTGCGCGCGGTGATCCTGACCGGAGCGGGCGAAAAGGCCTTCGTGGCCGGCGCCGACATCGGCGAGCTGGCCGTGCTCACCCCGGCGGCCGGCAAGGATATGTCGGTGCGCGGCCAGCGCACCCTCGACCTGATCGAGAATCTCGGCAAGCCGGTCATCGCCGCCGTCAACGGCTACGCGCTGGGAGGCGGGTGCGAGCTGGCGATGGCTTGCACGCTGCGTCTGGCGTCGGAAAACGCCCGCTTCGGGCAGCCGGAAGTGAAGCTGGGCATCATTCCCGGATACGCCGGAACGCAGCGCCTGGCGCGCCTGGTGGGCAAAGGGCGCGCCTGCGAGCTGATCCTGAGCGGCGAGCCCGTCAACGCCGCCGACGCCTACCGTCTGGGGCTGGTCAACCAGGTGGTACCCTTGGCGGAGTTGATGGGCGCGGCCGAGGCGCTGGTGCGCAAGATTATCGCCAACGCTCCGCTCGCCATCCGCTATGCGCTGGAAGCGGTCCAGCACGGCCTGGAAATGAGCGAGGCGGAAGGGCAGTTCCTGGAAGCTACGCTCTTCGGCCTTTGCTGCACCACCGAGGACATGAAGGAAGGCACGCGGGCGTTTCTGGAAAAGCGCCCGGCGCGCTTCACCGGGAAGTGAACGCTTCCCGGCTCTTGATGCCCGGCACCTGACACCTGGAACCCGACATGGCCTCACGCCGCAAAGCGCGCGAGTTGGCGCTGCAGATGCTCTACCAGTGGGAAGTGGGCGGGCACACGCCCGAGCACGTGGCGGCCACTTTTCTGGCCGGCCGCCCGCTCGACCGCGAGGTGGAAAGCTTCGCGCGCGCGCTGTTCGAAGGCGCGGTGGCGGAAGCTCCGGAGCTCGACCGCGTGCTCGCCGCCCACTCCAAGAACTGGCGCCTGCAGCGCATGGCGGCGGTGGACCGCAACATTCTGCGCCTCGCCCTGTTCGAGCTGCGCCGCCATCCCGCGACCCCTCCCGCCGTGGTTATCAACGAAGCCCTGGAGATCGCCCGGCGCTTTTCCGACGCCGAGTCGGTGGAGTTTGTGAACGGAGTGTTGGATGCGGTGCGCGCGGAGCTTCCCGCTAGCTCACCGGCGGAGGCGCCGCCGAAGCCGCCGCGGAAAACCGCCGCGCGAAAGCGATCCGCTTCGCGATCGAAGGGTGGCCGTGGAAAATGAATTCGATCCAGCCGGGCGGCTGGCGCTCCCCTAGATTTAACTGCTGCAACTTTTCCATAGTGGAAATGAACTTCGAAGCGTCGGGCACGGCGCTCAGGGCATAGGCGTCCGCTTGGCGTTCCATGCGCCGCGAGAAGGCGTTGACGGCGGGCAGCAGCGCCAGCGAGAGCACCGTCAGCACCAGCGCCAGCAGGGGCAGGTTGGCAAAATCGCTCAACCCGCGAAACCCGAAATAGGGCGTTAAGCGCCGCAGCACCCGGTCGGCGAGCGCCAGCCCCAGGAACGTCGCTCCCGCCTGCATGGCCAGGCCCTGCGGCAGGTGGCGGCGCACGTGGTGGCCGAGCTCGTGCGCCAGCACCACTTCCACTTCCTCCTGGCTGAAGTTCTCGAGCAGCGTATCGGCCAGGATAATGCGCCGCGTGTTGCCCAGCCCCTGCAGCGCCGCGTTGGCTTTGCGGGTTTTGGAACTCAGGTTCCACTCAAAGACGCCCTTCACGCGCGTGCCGGCGCGCCGCGAAAGCTCCGTCAGCCGCTCGACGAGCGGCGGGTTGTCGAGCGGCTTGACTTTGAAAAAGATGGGGTAGATGAGCACCGGCGCCAGATTGGCCAGCAGTACGAAGAAGCCCACGAACGCGCACCCGCAGACGATCCACCAGTGCGCGGGCCAGCGCCGCAGCGTCCAGTAGAGGAATTCCAACCCCAGCGCCGCGAGCGCGCCGCCCACCGCCAGGCCCTTCAGCTCGTCCTTCACCCAACCGCCGAGCGTCAGGTGCGAGAGCTCGTAGCGATGCTCCAGCCAGTAGCCGCGCGCGAAATCGAGCGGCAGGCCGGCCGCCTTGGCGAGCAACCCGAACATCAGCAGGTAGACAAGCAGGGCGAGGGCGGGGTGGGAGCTCACGCGCTCCGCCCAGCCGCGCAGGGTGAGCGTCCAGCCCGTCAACAGCAGCACCAGCAGCACGGCGAGGTCCACCAGAAACCCGGCGACGCTCAGCCGGCGGCCGATGCGGTGGTAGCGTTGGGCCTTTTCCATCGGAAAGCTCGTGAGGGAGGGTGCGGCGCCTCAGGCGCGGCGCACCAGGCGGGTCATGGCCGCCAGCAACTCTTTGACCTTTTCGGGCGAGGGCGCCTCCGCGTACAGGCGCAGGATGTTCTCGGTGCCCGAGGCGCGCACCAGCAGCCACGCCGTGTTGCCGAACAGCAGCTTGACGCCGTCCAGGTCCTCGACGCCCGTAACCTTGAGTCCCGCCAGGCGCCGGTTGGCCAAGGTCTTGGCCCGCCGCACGGCGCACTTGGCCGCGGCCAGCGGCACCTCCAGGTCGACGCGTCCGTAATAGTGCGGCCCGAACTGGGCGTTAAGGTCCGCCACCATTTCGCCCAGCGTCTTTCCCGTCGCCGCCATGACTTCGGCCAGGTAGAGCGAATTGAGCACCCCGTCGCGCTCCGGCAAGTGGCCGCCGACGGCGATGCCGCCGCTCTCCTCGCCCCCGATGAGCACGTCACGCTCCAGCATCAGCTCGCAGATGTACTTGAAGCCGATGGGCGTGGTGTGGAGGGGCAGGCCGTAACACGCGGCGAGCTTGTTCACCATTTGCGTTGTGGAAAAAGTCTTCACCACCTCGCCGCGCCGCCCCAGGTCTTCGGCCAGGTGGCGCAACAGGATGCAGAAAATTTTGTGCGAGTTGATAAAAGCGCCCGTCCGGTCGACGGCACCGATGCGGTCGGCGTCACCGTCGGTGGCGAAGCCCGCGTCGTACCCGCTCTCGTTCACCGCTTGCCGCAACCCCTCGACGTGCGGCTCGATGGGCTCGGGGTTCAACCCCGGAAACAGCGGGTTGCGCTCGCCGTGAATCTCCCGGAAGGGAATCCCGGCTTCTTCGAACAGGCGCGCCAGGCACCCGCTCGCCGCGCCGTACATGGGATCGATCACGAAGCGTCTTCCCGAGGCGCGCACGCGCTCCAAGTGCACGAGGCTTTTCAGTCGCTGGAGGTAGGGGCTGACCAGATCCACGGTGCGAATGGGTGCGGGCCGCGCCCGGTGCCGCTTCTTGCCGGCGCGTTCCAGGCGGTGCAGGTGGACTTCGATGCGGCGCACAATGGCGGGGGCCGCCGAGCCCCCGTAGGGCGCCTTGAACTTGATGCCGTTCCATTGCCCGGGATTGTGGCTGGCGGTCACCATCAGCGCCCCGGCGGCGCGCCGCTGGACCACCGCGTAGCTGACCGCGGGGGTGGGCGTCGTGCGCTCGGCCAGCGTCACCGGGACGCCCGCCGCCGCCACCACTTCCGCCGCGGCGCGCGCCGCTTCCGGCGACAGGAAGCGCATGTCGTAGCCGATGACAAGGCCCCGCGCGGGCTGCGATTCGCGAAGCACGTACTCGGCCACCGCCGCCGCCACCCGGCGCACGTTGGCGAAGGTAAAGTCCTCCCCGATCACCCCGCGCCAGCCGTCAGTGCCGAACTTGATCTTTTCCATAAGCCGATGTGCCGCTCTTGCGGCGCGGGAGCCTAAAGCAGGGGCCGCTCGCCGCGCCGGGCCAGTTCCTCGACCGCCTTGCCCACCTGCTGGGCGCTCCCGCGCGCGCACACCAGCAGCGCGTCCGCGGTCTCGACAATCACCAGGTCCTCGACGCCCACCGCCACCACGAACTTGTGCGGGGAGTGAATCAGCAGGCGGCGCGCGTCGAGCGCCAGGCTGCGCGCCGGGGCGACGTTCCCCTGGGTGTTCTTCCGCCCCAGCTCGTAGGCGACCGTCCAGCTTCCCACGTCGCTCCAGCCCACGTCCACGGGAAGAACGTAGACGCCGGGAATCTTCTCCATCAGCGCGTAATCGACGGAGATCTTCTCCAGGCGTGGATAGAGGCGGCGGAAGGCCCGGGCATTGCGGGCGCCGCCTGCGCGGACGATGCGTTCGAGCATCTCCGCCATTCGCGGCTGGAAGCGCTCCAGGTGGCGCACCACCGTTGAGGCGCGCCAGATGAACATGCCGCCGTTCCAAAGGTAACGCCCCGAGCGCACGTAGCGGCGCGCCACGGCGGCGCGGGGCTTTTCTTCAAAGCGCTCGACGGCGTAAATCGCCTGGCCGCCTGCCGTGCCTGCCCGCACCCCGCGGCGCACGTAGCCGTATCCGGTTTCGGGGCGCGTGGGTTTGAGGCCCAGCACAACCGAGCGCCCTTCCACCGCCGCCCAGCGGCAAGCGGCGCCGAGCGCCCGCCGAAAAGTTTGGGGCTTGGCTATCAGGTGATCGGAAGGCAGCACCACCAGAATGCCCTCCGGGTCGCGCCGCAGGACTTCGTGCGCCGCCAGTCCCACCGAGGGCGCGGTGTTGCGTCCCGCCGGTTCGGCAATCACCTGCCGGGCTGGAACCCCGGGCAGAGCCCGCCGCACCTGGGCGCGCACCGCCTGGTTGGTGAGCACGTAGACGCGCGCGGGCGGCACCACCCCGCGCAGCCGCTCCACCGTCTGCTCGAGCAGCGAGCGCGGGCCCAGTAGCTTGAGCAGTTGCTTGGGGCGCGTGCGGCGGCTGAGCGGCCAGAAGCGCGTGCCGCTCCCGCCTGCCAGGATGCACGCGTAGACGTGCGCAAAGGCGGAGTCGCTGCTCCGCCCGGGCTGCCGGGTGCGGCTCCGGGATGGGATTTTTCGCGGCATCGCTTGCTTAGTCGAAAACCAATTGCTCGATGACGCGCCGCTTGACGCGGCGCTCGGCCAGGGGCTTCCGCCAGTCACGTTCGAGGTTGGGCAGATAAAACTTCAAGAGGCGCGTCGGCTCGAGCGGCACCAGGCGATAGCGCTCCAGCGCGGCGGGAATCAACCACGTTTCACCCTGCCGGTAGGCGAGCCAGCCGGCGCCGGTTTCCAGGCGGCCCTTGCCTTCCATCACCGAAAGGATTTCCATGCGCCCGCGAGGCGGCTCGAACGAAGCGCGCCGGCGTACCGTCAGCTCTTCCAGGGCAAAATACCGGCAGGCGGTGACGAAGCGGCGCGTGCCGTAAGGCCGGCGCACGGCCACGCGCGGCCGGTTGCGGAGAGCCGGCAAATCCAACCGCGCCGTCTCCAAGCCCTTGTCCAGGTGCAGAGGCCGCGGCTTGCCGTCCAGCCCCCGGCGCCCGAAGTCGTCCAGCCGGTAAGTGAGGTCGGAGTTCTGCTCCACCTCGAACAACACCAGCCCCGGCCCCAGGGCGTGCACGGTGCCGGGCGGAATGAACAGCGCCTCACCGGTGCGCGGACGAAAGCGCTGCAGCAGGCGCGCCGACGCTCCCTCGCGGCAGGCGCGGCGGAAATCCTCACGGCTTACGCCCGGCTGCGCGCCCAGCATCACTTCCGCGCCCCGGTCCGCCTTAACGATATACCACATTTCGCACTTGCCCGCGCTGCCCGGGTCGTGGCGGCGCGCGCCCGCGTCGTCAGGGTGCACCTGCACGGAGAGCCAGTCGCGGGTGAAAAGGTACTTGGCAAGCAGCGGAAAACGTTCCTGCCGCGCGGCATCGCCGGCCAGCTCGCGCCCGTAGCGGGCATACGCTTCGGCCAGGGTCGTGCCGGCGGCCGGACCGTTCAGGAAGCGCGAATCGTCCGCCGTCAGCCACGCCTCGCCGATGGGCGTGCCCTTCGGGGGACGCAAGGCCGCCGGCGCGTCGCCGCCAAACAGCGGGGCGAGGTCGCGCCGCCCCCAGATCTTGGACTTGAAAAGGGGAGCAAGCTGCAGAGGCGTGTCGAATATCGGCATGGGGCCTTCAGGACCGCGAGAAGAATTCGCGCAGGCGCCGCAAGCCCTCGTTGATCTGCTCCTCGGAGGTGGCGTAGGAGATGCGCACGTGCTCGGCGGTGCCGAACGCGGGGCCCGGAACCAGTGCCACGTGGGCCTCGTCCAGAAGCCGGACCGCCAGGTCCTGGGAGTCGGGCAGGCCCTTCTTGCGCAGATACTCGCCGACGTTGGGGTAGACGTAGAAGGCGCCCTCGGGCTCGGTGCACTGGATTCCCGGGATGGCGCGCAAGCCGCTCACCACCAGCTGGCGGCGGTGCGCAAACTTGTCGCGCATGGCGGCCACGGAACGTTGCGGCCCGCGCAGCGCTTCCAGCGCTCCCATCTGCGCGAAGGAGGTGGGGTTGGAAGTCGAGTGGCTTTGCAGCTTCAGCATGGCGGAGAGCAAGGGCGGCGCGCCCAGCGCGAACCCCACCCGCCAGCCGGTCATGGCGTAGGTCTTGGAGAGCGACCCGACGATCAGCAGGTTCTCGCGCTGGTGTGTCGAGCCCAGCGAGTAGGGCTTGCGGCCGTCGTACAGAAACTGGCAGTAGCACTCGTCGGAGATCAGCAGCAAGTTATGCTGCGCCGCAAGTTCCAGTAATTTTTCCATCTCCCCGGGCGGCACCACCGCGCCGGTGGGATTGTTGGGCGAGTTGACGATGATGACGCGGGTGCGCGGCGTAAGGCGCGCTTCCACCTGCGCGGCGCGCAGCGTGAAGTTCTCCTCCTCGCGCGTTTCCACCGTCACCTCGTGCCCGCCCGCGTAGTGGATGATGTCCAGGAACGACACCCAGTAGGGAACGGGCAGGATCACCTCGTCGCCGGGATTGAGGGTCGCGACCAGAGCCTCGAAGATCGCCTGCTTGCCTCCCACCGTCACCAGGCACTCCTCGGGGCGGTAGTCGGAGCCGAAATCCTGCGCGTGACGGTCGACCACCGCCTGCTTGAGGTCGCGGATGCCGCCCGTGGGCGTGTAGTGGGTGAAGCCGCTCTCCAGGGCGGCGATGGCGGCTCGCCGGATGGGCTCGGGAGTGGCAAAGTCGGGCTCGCCGGCGCCGAAGTCCACCACCGAGATGCCGCTCGCGCGCAGTTGCGCGGACTTCATCACCACCGCCAGGGTCGACGACACGGATATTCTCGAAACGCTTTCTGAAAATTGCATGGTAACCGCCCTCAGGATTTTTCTGGAAATACTTTGGCGCGCAGCCGCTCCACCACCGATGCCGGAACCAGGCCTTCCACCGACCCGCCGTGCCGGAAAATCTCCTTCACCAGCCGCGAGCTGACGTAGGTGAACGACTCGCCGGGCATCAAGAAGACCGTCTCCAGGTCGGGCGCCAGCTTGCGGTTCATGAGCGCCATCTGCAATTCGTACTCGAAATCCGAAAACGCCCGGATGCCGCGCAGAATGGCCGTGGCGCGCTTGCGCGCCGCGTACTCGACCAGCAGGCCGCTGAAGGTTTCCAGGCTGACGTTCGCGATGCCCTGCGCTTCGGCGCGCAGCATCTCCACCCGCTCTTCGACCGAAAACAGCGGCTCCTTTTCCAGGTTCGTCAGCACCGCCACGACCATGTGGTCGAACAGACAGCTTCCCCGCCGGATGAGGTCGAGGTGGCCGTTCGTCAACGGGTCAAACGAGCCGGGATAGATGCCTAGTGTTTCCGACATGGGCAATCAGCCGCCGTGTGCAAATGTCAATGTCGCGCGAATGCCATTGTATCTTCGGCTCGCAAGGGTTGTAAACCGGATTGTCGCTCCGCGGCGGCTGGAAACGACAAAAGTTCGCGGGTGAAGAGCTCAGGGACGCGGCTTGGCGGCGGGCTCTTTCTTCCCGTAGCTCAGGAGAGTTTAACGTGTGGGGAATGGGCGCGGCTAGGCCAGCGCGCCGCGGCAGCTCGAGCCACTGCCGGCCGTGCAGCCGAAGCAGTGGGCGCCGGTGCGGATGTCGCGCCGGGCGAGCAGGAAGGCGTCGAAATCGCGCAGGTGCCGGGGCAGGCCGTGGTTGATGGGCATCTCCAGCATCTGGTTGAAGTCGCAATCGTACAGCCGCCCGTCCCAGCCTACGCTCACCAGCGTGCGGCACATCACGCCCTCGACGGTCTGGGGATTGAACTTCTCGATGAGCAGATCCATGTAACGGTCGTAGTTTCCGTGGCGCGTGAGGTCGGTAAGGAAGCGGCTGATGGGCATGTTGGCGAGGGTGAGCAGACGGTTGAAGACGATGCCGTGGCGCTCACCCAACTCGCGGCGGTAATCCGCTTCCAGCTTCTCCTGCGGCGGCGGGAGCGCCGGTCCCAGGGGGTTGTAAACCAGGTTGAGCGCCAAACCCGAGCCGGGCTGCCCGTAGCCCAGGCGGTTGAGGCGCTGCAAGGCTTCGATGCTTTTCGCGTAGACGCCCTTGCCGCGCTGCGTGTCCACGTTCTCGAGCGTGTAGCAGGGGAGCGAGGCGGTGATTTCCACCTGATGGTCGCGCAGAAATTCGGGAAGCGACTCCTGGCCCTCCGTGAAAAACACCGTCAGGTTGGACCGGTCAATGACGTGGCGGCCGAGCGAGCGCGCCTCGCCGACCAGATAGCGGAAGTTGGGGTTGAGCTCGGGCGCGCCGCCGGTCAGGTCGAGATTGGGGATGTCGTGGCGCTTCAGGACGTCCACCACCAGCTCGGCGGTCTGGCGCGTCATGATCTCCTTGCGCGTCGGCCCCGCGTCCACGTGGCAGTGCCGGCACGTCTGGTTGCAGAACTTGCCGACGTTCACCTGCAGGGTTTCGACGCCCGCGGCGCGCAGGCGTCCGTATCCGATCTGGACGAGCTTTTCTTCAAACCCCAGCATGGAATTTCCTCAGCCCGGCGGGCGCGCGGCGTCCGCCCCCGCCCTTGATGGTAACCCGACTCCCCCGCCTGCCCCAAGCGAGTTGAATTGTAGCGCCGCTCTATGAGCGGCGAGCGGCGCTACAGCGCGCATCTTTTCGCCGGTCATAGACCGGCGCTACAGGCCGCAGACCTTGCAGGTTTGCGGCCCGGGGGGCGAAATGCCGCAGAGTTTCTGAAAAACGAAATTCTGCGCTACTGGCTCACCCCATCGGGCGGCCGCCGGGAGGGGCCTGCGGAACCTACCGGTTCACCGAATCGGTTGGTGGCTCCTTGCGCCCCCAGCGCCATGTGAATGCAAAGAAAACCAATAGAGCAAACGCAATCGGCGTCCAGACCGGATTGACTTCCTTGACGATGCCGTGGCCCATGGCTACAAACATTGCTGCGATGCAACCGCCCACCACCGAGACAGGGACAGGAGGCTCCGCTGAGGCCAGCGCTCTGAACGTAAGTACCAGGAATAGTACGCCTTCGCCCCGCCTGCCGTCCCATTGCGACATCGGTATGAGGAATTGGTCGACCAGCGGAACGATCGCTAAACTGAGGAGCAACCACCTCCGCCATGTCCATCGGATGCGCTGAAACTTGGGAAGAAAGAAAGGCCCCCACGTCTTGGGATCACGAGTCTTCACTGGCCCCTCTCTGAGTCATGGGTGGTTATTAATGCCTCGACGGCTGTAGCAATGCCCTCAGCTTCCTCGGGGCTACCCGCTCTGCGCCACCGGATGGGCTGATTGGCAACGGTCACTCATTCCGTTTCCAGACCCTTTCGATCTTATGCCACCATCCGAAGCAAGCGAACCCGCCGAGGATGACGGCGGCCCACGCCAGGTTGTCGGCGATGACTCCACGATCCACACCGACCGTGACGGCGGTAAGGACGTAGCCCGACACCACTACCGCAACTGGAAGTCGCTTTGACCAGAGCGCCCTTCCCAGGAGCAGCATTCCGAGGAAGGCGATTTCAAATGGGAGCGGGTTTCCTTTAGTGGTGAAGATTTGGCGTAACGGCTCTCGACCCCCCTCAAAGAAGCAAATAATAGCCGGCGGGAGGAGGAAAATGTTCGGCAGTCGAAATCTAGTTTGCACTTCCCGGCCTACCCTGTCTGCCCTACCGGCTCCAGAGCTTTTGGACTTTGTTCCACCATCCGAAACAGGCAAACGCTGGGACCGCGATAAATGTCGCTGGCCATTCAGCGATCAGGCGGCGGTCCACGGCAACCATGAGAATAGTGAGAATGTATCCTGAAACTACCGCAGGGACCGGCAGTCGGCCCGACCAAAGAGCCCTTCCGATCAACAGCGATCCCCAAAAACCAATCTCGAGCGGCAGGGGATTCCCGTTGACGCTAAAAATCACATGCAAAGGAGTGCGGCCCGCCTCAAGGAAGCATATCAGCGCTGGGGGAATAAGAAGCATGTTCGGTAGCTGCAATCTCATTTGCGTGTTGCGCCTCCCATCCTACCGGGACTCTGCGTATGACTTGATCAACTTCCAGGTGTCAATTAGGACCTCCGGTCCATGCCATGCGGTCCCGCGCGGCGGGACCGTGGCTTTTTAACCTGCTGGACGAAAAAGCCCACGGCACAAAGAGCGTGCCGTGGCTACCCGCTGTTGCAAGCTAACCCATTGCGGTGGCCTGAGGCACAAGAACGAAGTCCTTGGCCAGGATGTTAATTGTGCCGCTGGGCGAGCAGAGATAAATTTCATAATGAAGATACTCATCCAGACCCCGGCCGCCCAGGATTGGGTCATGCGGGCTAGGCTTGGAAACCGAGGTCTTCCATTGTGAGTCAGCGCGACACTCTGCGCCGCTGATGTCGTCAGAGCACTGCAGCTTTGCGTGCGAATACACGTCTGCCTGGAAGTAAGCACAGTCGTGGAAGGTGATTTCGGCCGGGGAGTAGCTGCCCTTGCCCAGAAGCTCCAGTGATACCCTGACCTGTTCCTCCGATCCTACGGTAAGTAGGCTGAGGCCACGCAGCTTGGAGTCGTGCCATTCAATTTTGTTGAATCGCTCAATGATTCGCTCCATCGTTGTAACCCCCATAAAACCCACAGCGGCGATTCCGGCGCACGGGGAGCGGGTACTGCGAACCACCTACCTTGTAGTCCGCGTCTCGTCCTCCCGCATGTCCTCCTTACGGAAAAGCCGCAGACCGCATCCCGAAGTTTCGCGACGGCGGTCTGCGCTACGGGTGCGGGTCTGCGCTACTTGCTCCGCAGACCTGAAAGGTCTGCACCAGCCGGCCGGCCCCAAGCCCTCTTAGCGCAGGCCCCAATGCCAGGCCAGCGCCACCGCCAGTCCGGCGGCAAAGCTGCTGCAAGTAAAGTTCACGACGGCGTTGTTCACCAGCCCGCGCCGCTCGATGGTGGCGCCGAGCAGGCTGTCGAGCAGGTTGCCCGCCGCGGCGGCGGCGAAGGCGATGGCGGTTGCTGGTCCGCCCGTCAGGCCCAGCACCCATCCGAGCGCCGCCACGGCCCCGCAGGCCGCAAGCGCTGCGAGCGACCCGGGCACGGTGATGCCGCCGTTCTCGCCCGCCGGCACGCGCCGGAAATTGGTGATCAGATAGGCGCGGTCGCTGACCCACTGGCCGATCTCGCTCGAAACCGTGTCGCCGGTGGCCTCGGCGAAGGCGGCCACCAGCCCCGCCAGGAAGATGGCGGGGTAGGGCGTGGTGATCACCATCAGAGCGAGGAAAGCGCCGGGCAGGGTGTTGGCCACCGCTTCGCGCCAGCTTCGCGCTCCGCGGCGCGCTTCCGCCACGCCCCTCGCCGCTTTGCGCGCGTAACCCAGGCGCGTGGTCAGCGAGCCGAGCACGAAGAAGGCCACCACGATCAGGTAGCTCTTGTATCCGTAACCCAGATAGACGGCTACGCCCAGCACGAAGCCTGCCGCGGCGCCGGACACAGTTACCGTGCGCGCCGCGAGCGCCAGCACCACCAGCAAAGCGTTCACGCCCACCGCCAGCAGCAGGCGGCGGGGAAGGAAGGGCATGTTGCCGGCGAGCGCCCAGCCCTTCGTCTGCAGCAGGCAGAACATCACCGCGCCGCAAACCAGCGGGACGGTAGCGTTGTCGTCGAGACCGATGGGGATACTTTCGACCAGGGCTCCGGCCAGCGCCGCCGCTACGGCCACCCAGGCAGCGCGCTCGGTCTCGAGCGCCGGACTGACCCAGCGCATCAGGGCGTGAGCGCCAACGGAGCCCGCCACCACGAAGGAGACGAAACCCGCCCAGGTCTTGGAGCGATTCCAGGGGAGCGCCGGGCTGTCCAGCGCCGCGCCCAGCGCGCCTGCCGCGCCGTCGCCCAAGGCCATGATGGCCCACGCGCCGGCGACCACTTCCATGTTGTGCGGGTAAAAGAGAATCAGCGCCAGGACCGAGAGGGGATAAATAATGATGCCCGTCCGCACGCCGGCTTCAGTGTCCGCCGGGCTCTTGCGCAGGTCCACGCCCAGGTGCGGCAGCAGAAAGAGATTGAACACCAGCGCCAGCACCGCGCACCCCGCCGCTTGCAGCCAGGTCAGGAAGGGCAGCAGCAGCGCAAACCCCAGCATCGCGACGTGAATGACCTTGCGGGTTGAGAGAAGGGGTGAGTTATCCGATGCCATGAGCTTAATTGTTGCTCTTCTTCCTTCTCCTCGACGGGCAACATACAACGGACTACGGACTGCTGACTAGAGGCGGCTGCAGAATCTTTTCTAAGCTGTGGTCAGGGCACGGTATGAACTGCGCCGATGTCCACGCCCTCACCCACCGCTGCGCGGTCCCCCCTCTCCCCGGCGGGCGCCGGGGGGCGGGGAGGGGGGGG
>JBJKQV010000339.1:0-3304 GCA_046704985.1 Terriglobia bacterium | reverse complement strand
CGCCAAGATCATCGCCGCCGACGGCGAATTTCAGGCCGCCGAGAAGCTTTCTGAGGCTGCGGCCATCATCGACCGGCAGCCCTCCACGCTCACCTTGCGCTACCTGCAAACGCTGGTCGAAATCGGGACGGAGAAAAACACCACGATTGTTTTCCCGCTTCCCATCGAGCTGCTTTCCAGCCTGATGGGCAAGGGGAAGCCTTTGCCCGGCGGCCCGGCAGCGCCGCCGACCGGCCAAAAATGATCGGCCGGCCCGCCGCCGGCGGGCCGTGTGAGGAGGTCTATGACTGCGGGCTCTCCCAACGAGCGCGAAGAGCGGGGCCTGAGCGCCCGGCAACTGGTCTTGATGTTTCTGACCGGGGTGGCGGTGTGCGCGGTGTTCTTCGCCGCGGGCTTCCTGGTGGGTTACAACGAGCGTTGGTCGCGAGGCAGTCCGTCCACTGAAAACGTCGCCCCCTCGGGAGTGATCCCACCCACGGTCAACACGCCCGCTGCGGCGGAACCGTCGGGCAGCGAGCATTCGGAGGCGGCAACGCCGGCCGAAACCCCGGCCGCGCAAACTCCGACTCCCGCACGGCCCCCCAAGCCCGCGGCCAAGCCTGCTGCTTCGGCGGCGCGTCGCGCGGCTCCTTCCGGCGGCATGATGCAAGGGGCTTTCTGGGTGCAGGTGGTGGCTTCCAGCACGCGTCCGGATGCGGAGCACGTCATCCGCATTCTCAAAGGCAAGGGCTACCCGGCGGCGTTGGAAACTCCCGCGCAGGCGGGGGCGAGCGACCGGCTCTTCCGCGTTCGGGTGGGGCCGTTCGTGACCCGCGAAGAGGCCGAACAGGTGCGCGGGCGCCTCGTCCACGACGGGTACAAGCAGCCTTTCATCAAGCATTAAGGCGTCGTCCGCCGCCCCGTGCGGCGACAGACTCCCCACGGTGCCGCCGCCGGCAGGACTCTTCAGGAGGCTCGCGAAATCATTCACTGGCTGGATTCATTTCCGGCGCGACTGGCCGCCGGCACCCTGAGCGGGGCGCTGCTGGTCGCCTGTTTCCCCCGCTTTGACCTGCGCTTTCTGGTCTGGATTGCCTGCCTCCCATTGCTTCTGGCGGTCCTGAGCGAGCCGCGCCTGGGGCGCGCCTTCCTGCTCGGCTACACGTGCGGTGTGGTTTTTTGGCTGGGCTGCTGCTACTGGTTCGTGATCGTTATGCAGACCTACGGCGGCCTGAGCGGCGCGGTGTCACTGGGCGTGCTGGTGCTTTTCACGGCGGTCTTTTCGACCTTTTTCGGCGCCTTCGCGCTGCTGGAAGCCTGGGTGGCCCGCGCCTCGGCGCTGCTGGCGATCCTCCTCAGCCCCTTCCTTTGGGTGGCGATGGAGCTGGCGCGCACCTACCTGATTACCGGCTTTCCCTGGAATCTGCTCGGCTACGCCTTACCGGGTATGGGACTGCGCCAAATCGCCTCGGTGACGGCGGTCTACGGGCTCTCGTTTCTGGCAGTCTCGACCGCCGCCGCGGCAGCCGCGGTGCTCGCGGCCAGGCGGAAACGGCGCGCGGTCTGGGCGCTGGCGGCGTGGGTGCTGCTGCTCGTGGGCGCCAACGTGCTGCTCGAGCGCGCCACGCGTCCGACGGCGCCGCCCAACCAATCTGCCTTCCTGCTCCAGCCCGACGTGCCGCTCAACACCTCGGCGCTGCGCAATTGGGTTCCCTGGACGCATCCCGAAGAGCTCAACCGGCTGGTGAACGACACCCTGCGCGCCGCCTGCGCCGGGGTGCCCGCCACGAAGCAGAATCACCTGCTCGACTGCTCGGCGGCGTGGTCCCGGCCGGGCGTCACGCCGCCGCTGATCGTCTGGCCGGAGAACCCCGCGCCCTTTTACTACCCGCGCGACGCCGTTTTTACGACCAGCATGCGCGAGCTGGCGCGCCATGCCCACGCCCACCTGGTTTTCAACACCGTTACCTTCCTCGGCGCCAACGAAACCGGTCCCCAGAACACCGCCATTGTGCTTGACCCACAGGGCAGGGAAATCCTCCGGTATGCTAAAATTCATCTGGTCCCCTTCGGCGAATACGTGCCCTGGTGGGCGTTTCCTGGCGAGACCGGGAAGATCACCTTTCAGGTGGGCGATTTCGTGCCTGGCCACGCCTATCGCGTGGCGGCGACACCGCAGGGGGGGATCGGCGTTTTCATCTGTTACGAGGCGATTTTTCCGCAGCTGGTGCGGCGGATTACGCGCGCTGGCGCGGCGGTGCTGGTCAACATCTCCAACGACTCATGGTACGGCGACTCGCCGGCCGCCTACCAGCACCTGGAGATGGCGCGCATGCGCGCCATCGAAAACCACCGCTACCTGCTGCGCGCAACCAACGACGGCATTACTGCCGTCATCGATCCGCGCGGCGAGATCGTGGCCCGGCTGCCGCGCCACGGCACGCGCGTGCTGGACGCGAAGTTCCGCTACCTGCGCGGCGAAACATTCTACACCGCGCACGGTGACGTTTTTGCGTGGCTTTCGGCGGTACTGAGCGGCCTGCTGTGCGGCCTGGCGGCTTTCCGGCGTCGCGCGGCGGCGAAAGCCCCAAAGGAGCAAACGTGATGGAAGGCATCGAAGAACTGGAACGCGATCTGGGCGCGCTCAAGCTGCGCGCCGGCGAACTACGGAGTTTTCTTTGACGTTCCCACCAAGCGGCGCGAGCTGGAGGCCATCGAACAGCAAATCGCGCGCCCCGATTTCTGGCAGGATAACGACGCCTCGCAGCAGGTTCTGACCACCCGCAAGCGATTGCAGGAGTCCGTGGAAACCGACGAGCGCCTGGCGCGCCGCCTGGAAGACGTGGCGGCCTACCTGGAGCTGGCGCGGGAGGGCGAAGAAGTGGGCGGCGACTTGCGCGCCGAACTCGACGCCCTGCGCGCCGACCTGGACACGCTGGAGACGGCCACGCTTCTCTCCGGCGAACAGGACCGTCTGAACGCCATCGTTTCCATTCATCCCGGGGCGGGCGGCACCGAGTCGCAGGACTGGGCGGAGATGCTCCTGCGCATGTACCGCCGCTGGGCGGAGCGCCACGGCTTCAAGTTCACTCTCAACGACTATCAGGCCGGGGAAGAAGCCGGGCTCAAGTCCGCCACCTTCACGGTCACAGGCGACTTCGCCTACGGCCTGATGAGCTCCGAAATCGGCGTACACCGCCTGGTGCGCATCTCACCCTTCGACTCCGCGGCGCGCCGCCACACCTCGTTCGCCTCCGTGTTCGTCAGCCCGGAAATCGACGAGACCATCCAGGTGGAGATCAACCCCGAAGACCTGCGTATTGAT
>JBJKQV010000338.1:0-8094 GCA_046704985.1 Terriglobia bacterium | reverse complement strand
TCCGATGCCTGTATCACCCCCTCACGCACCGAGGGCATCTCTAAGCGCACCCCTAATCTGACACTGGACCCGGTGAACCGCTAAACGCCGCTATCCTAAGGACAATGACTGCAGGGCCTCCAGTGTTTTCTGAGTGCTCGAATTGGGTGCCGAGACAGATTGCACGTACGTGATCGGCGCGCATGGGTACCGCCCGAGACTAACCGTCTCTGCTGTCAACAAAACCTCCTTTAGCCTTACAGTCGGAATGTCTGGCGAGCGCGCCGCGATATCATTACGGTCTTTCCGACAGGACCGAGATGAAAAGCACGTTCCGAGAGGGCTTACTGATTTATGGCTTGGAGGAAAAGGGAGCGGTGGGTATAGCTCTGTAGGCTGCCCCGATTAGTTCAATGGAAACGGCGCCCTGCTCGCGCGTGCTGGCGGAGAAAATCGCCGAAAAATGGGCGCGCTTGGAACAGTAGGTGAGTGGACAGCAAATTGACCTGCGGCAGGCAAGAGAAAGCCTCGAGGGACAAGCGATGGACCGGAGGAGGACCGGCTCACGCCCTCACGGCAGCGAGCCGCACCCTACCACCAAGTGCCGCTGCCGCCCGCCGCCTGGTCCAAACCCTTTTCGTCGATTTCCTTCTTCTCTTTTCCCGACTCCGGCTGTTTCTTTACTTCCGCGTTTGGATCTTTGGGGTCTGCCATTATCCTTGTCTCCTTCATCTTACCGCGCGCACACAGCCATCGTGCGCCTCCCGTCCCGGCACCCCTGCAGCGCCCCCAACTTAACGGCACCACCGTCCCTAGCCTTGATCAAACCTAACCAGCGAGCCCTGCTGCACCCCCTTTTTAGCAATTCCTTCAAAAACCATCAACCACTTTCTTGAGTAGCCTGCCTGCGCTTGAGACGCAATGCGCGCGGCAACCCGACCGTTGGAGCTTCCCTGGGCGTCTTACTTATTCATGAATATAGAATGTGCCGCCTCTTCTTTATCCCCGCCTCGACTGGGCGCATGCCGGCAACACAGCCTCGACGCCGCCCAAAGCGCAAGGATAATGTCTATTTTCTTTGGTCTTAGGTGGACTGACGGGTGAGATTGCCATCCGCGACTGGCGACGGCAACATCCTGCTGTGGATTCTTCCTGAGGCCCTAGATGAAGCTACAACGACCCAAGTCGGGCCCCCAAAACCCGTGGGCCGGCCGTGCTTCCCTTACTGCATCTCCAGGAATCCCCCGGCCGCATCATCCAGATCTTCTTCGGAAAGTTCCCCTTGAGGCCCGCGCTCTTCGGGCTTCGGGTCGGATTCAAGTGGTTCGTTCTTCCTGGGCTTGTTGATCTCTGCCATAGGTCACATCCTAAGGCTTCTGTGGCGCCCCGGGGCGCCCGCTCGCTAGCCCCCGGTCATGACATTCCGCGGGAGGCGCCTGAAACGCCCGGAGTAGCCATTCCGGTGCGAAATTGTGCGCGAGGAAGGCTTGCGCGCTGCCCACGCTCCGCAGCGCCCGTTTCGGCGCAGTCTACCAGTACAAGAGGAGGCCGCCCGCCGCCTTGTCCAAATCCTGGTCGCTGATCTCATCCTGCTTCTGCTCAACCTGCAGGTTCTGCTTCACTTGCTCTTTGTTGTCCTTGGTGTCTGCCATGAATCGAATCCTCCATTGGGAATTCTGAGATAGGGTTGTGCCCGTTAAGAAATTACGGCGCTGCCCGCGAACCGCGCCGTGGTCTTCGGGGCCGCCTAGTAGTAAATGAAGTAGCCGCCGGACGCATTGTCCAAACGCTTCTCGTCCAGCTCGCTCTTCTGCTCGGCCTGCGGGTTCTGCTTCACTTCTTCCTTGATTTCCTTCCGGTCTGCCATGATTTGAATGCTCCTTGGTGAATTCTGATACGAAGTCGTGCGCGTCAAAGGGTTGCAGCGCCGCTCCCGTGCCGCGCTGTGACCGTCGGGATCGCTTAGTAGTTCATAATCAAGCCGCCGGACGCCTGGTCCAGGTCCTTATCATCCAGCTCGATCTCCTGCTCGGCCTGCGGATTCTGCTTCACTTCCTCTTTGTTGTCCTTGGGGTCTGCCATGTTCGGATTCTCCTCTAAGGATTTGAAGATCAGGGGTGGCGCGTGGAAAGCATTCCGTGCTTCCCACGCACCATAGGGCAAGCTTACCGGTTGCCGCCCGCCTGGTTGAAACCGCCGGCGCCGCCGGCCGCCTTGTCCAGATCTTTCTCCTGCAGTTCCTTCTCTTGCGGGTCCTGTTTCACTTCTTTCGGGTCTGCCATGATAGGATCCTCCCTTAAGGATTTGAAGATAAGGGCTGGTGCGTGGAGAGCATCCCGGGCATTCCACGCACCGTAGGCGAAACAAGAAAGCTTACCGGTTGCCGCCCGCCTGGTTGAAACCGCCGGCGCCGCCGGCCGCCTTGTCCAGGTCCTTCTCCTGCAGCTCTTTCTCTTGCGGGTTCTGCTTCACTTCTTTGGGGTCTGCCATGATGGTGTCTCCTTTTTAGTATTGGGTTGGGACACTCTTAGCCGAGCGCATGAGGCCCAAGAACTGCTCACATGTGCCCCTCTGCCCCACCACCCACGGCCCCGCTCACTCGCGGGATCCGTGGGTCTTGCCTGAACTTGACCTAACCAGTGAGCCCTGATGCGCGACCTTTTTAGCAACCCCACTAAGATGCGGCAAATACTTTTTTGCTGGGCAACCCGACTAGCGAGACATAATGCACGCTATGAAAGGCGACAGGCTGAACCCCTTGCATTACAAGTTGTTCATCTCATGAGTGATATATCTAACAGGATATAGAGCTAATGACTCATACGGCGGACAATGTTTTTGACGTTTCTCAGATAAGTCGAGACAAAATGCACGCTATGATCACAGTGTTTGTCTCGCTGATCCCTCACTGCACTGATAAGCCATTCTTTTTGTTAGGTTTACAATGATGCTTCGCGAGGACCCTGTCTCACTCCGCGATGTTATGAACCAGCAACACATTGCCGTCCTGGGAGAGCGCAGCGGGGCAATCCGGCCACAAGCCCTGCACGCGCTTCAGCCACTGGCGCGCATGGCGGGCGAAATCGCGCGCCTGGCCGTAGCCGGCAATACCCAGCCGGCGTTTCAATCCTAGCGGTCCGTCGAAAGGAATATGGGTGACGTGGTCGGGCCAAGTTGTATGCGAGCAGAGGCAGAGCCACAGATAGAAAGTCAGGTTGAGAGGCGCATTGACCAAGTCACGGACCACCGCCAGATCCACGGGCGCAGGGTTGCGGTGGATTTCGTCCCAAAACCCCTCGCTAACTGTCAGAGAGTTTTCAAAGCGCGTCGCGCTCGCCGCGTCCCCTTTGCGGCGGCACCAGAGGTGCAGGTCCTCAAAGCGGATGTCCGCCGTCCGCGCGACGCTGGCCTTGCCGTCCACCTTGCGCCAGTAGGTACAGACCATACGCGCGCCCAGCAGCCGCTCCAGACGATGGGCGAGGCGCCGATAGTTGCGGCCGTCTGGAGGCAAGCCCAGGGCCTTGAGGATTTGCGAGGCGGTGCCCAACGTCACCCGCCGCTGCTGCTGCTCCATCACCGCGCGCGCCACCAGCAGCAGGATGAGCCGATCCTGGCCGCGCGGAACTTCCAAGTGTGGATGCGCAATCACCCGAAACTCCGTCGGGCCGTATCGCCTAGACCATTCCTTGGCCTCCTTGCCGGGGCTGCGGGTGGGAATACAGCCGTGCACAAAGGGGCGCAAAAAGCGTCCCGCGTCGCCTTTGGCTGACTCCCTTTCTCGTTGTGGGCGATACATTGGCGCGGAGTATATCACTCTGCCGGAAGGCAGACCAGTCCCTCTGCGGCCCCCCCGGGGGGGCGGCCCGGGCTCTCCGCGGCGGGTTGAAACCTTACACCGCCCCTTCCTCTTCGTACTGGTGTTTCAGCTTGCCGACCACGGCGGGGTCGGCGAGGGTGGTGGTATCGCCGAGGATGCGCCCTTCGGCGATGTCGCGCAGCAGGCGGCGCATGATCTTGGCGCTGCGTGTCTTGGGAAGCTCCGAGGTAAAGAAAATGTCGTCGGGGCGAGCGATGGCGCCGATCTTTTTCGCCACGTGCTCGCGCAGCTCCTTCTTCAGTTTCTCGTCCGCCTGCACGCTTTCTTTCAAGGTCACGAAGGCGGCGATGCCCTGCCCTTTGACCTCGTGGGTCTTGCCGATGACGGCGGCCTCAGCCACCGCAGGATGGTCCACGAGGGCGCTTTCCACCTCGTAGGTGGCGATGCGGTGTCCGGCGACGTTCATGACGTCGTCGACGCGCCCCAGCAGCCAGAAATAGCCGCCCTCGTCCACCTTGGCGCCGTCGCCGGTGAAGTACTAGCCGGGATAGCGGGACCAGTATTGCTGCACGTAGCGTTGCGGGTCGCCGTAGATGGTACGAAACATGGCGGGCCAGGGCCGGGTCAGCACCAGATAGCCGCCCGCTCCCGCGCCCACCGGCTTGCCGCGCTCGTCCACGATTTCCGCGCGCACGCCCGGGAAGGGATGGGTCGCCGAGCCAGGTTTGGCTTCCGTCACTCCCGGCAGGGGAGTAATCAGGATCATCCCGGTTTCGGTCTGCCACCAGGTATCGACGATCGGGCAACGGCCGTGCCCGATGTTCTGGTGATACCACATCCAGGCTTCGGGATTGATCGGCTCGCCCACCGTGCCGATCAGGCGCAGCGACGACAAGTCGTAGCGCTCCGGCCATTCCTTGCCCCAGCGCATGAACGTACGGATGGCGGTAGGCGCGGTGTAGAAAATGTTGACGCCGTATTTGGCGACGATGTCCCAGAAGCGCCCGCGGTCGGGATAATCGGGCGAGCCCTCGTACATGAGCGTGGTGCAGCCGTTGGCGAGCGGGCCATAGACGATGTAAGAGTGCCCGGTGACCCAGCCGATGTCGGCCGTGCACCAATAGACGTCGTTCTCCTTGATGTCGAAGACGTAGCGGTGGGTGGTCGAGGTGCCGACCAGGTACCCGGCGGTGGTGTGCACCACGCCTTTGGGCTTGCCGGTGGTGCCGCTGGTGTAGAGGATGTAAAGCATGTCCTCGGCGTCCATGGGCTCGGCGGGACACTGATCGGAAACCTCCGAGGTGACTTCGTCCCAAGTCAGATCGCGTCCGGGCTTCATCGCCGCCTGCGCAGCCTTGCCCACGCGCTGGACTACGATTACTTTCTCGATGCTGGGAGTGCCCTCCAGCGCCGCGTCGGCGTTGGCCTTGAGCGCCACCACCCCGCCGCGCCGCCAGGCGCCGTCGCAAGTGATCAGCACCTTGGCCTGCGCATGGTTGCTGGGCTCGCGCAGCGACTCGGCCGAAAAGCCTCCAAAAACGATACTGTGTGGCGCGCCGATCTTGGCGCAGGCGAGCATGGCGATGGCCAGCTCCGGCACCATGCCCATGTAGATGGCCACCCGGTCGCCCTTCCTCACACCCAGCGATTTCAGGCCGTTGGCGAAGCGGTTGACCTCGCGCTGCAGCATCCCGAAGGTCAGCACCCGCGAGTCGCCGGGCTCTCCTTCCCAGACGATCGCCGCCTTGTTGCGCCGGTCGGAAGCGGCATGGCGATCCACGCAGTTGGCGGTCACGTTCAGTTTGCCCCCCGTGAACCACTTCACCTGGGGCGGATTCCACTCCAGAACCTTCTTCCACGGCTCGATCCAGTCCAGGCGCTGCGCCTGCTCGGCCCAGAAGCCCTCCAAATCCTTCTCGGCGCGCTCGTAGAGGGCGGCGTCGGCGGCGTTGGCCTGCCGGCGGAATTCCTCCGGGGGCGGAAACGTCCGTCCCTCCTGAAGCAACGCTTCCAGCCGTTCCTGTTGAGTGGGGTTCCCGTCTCCCATGGTCGCTGTGCCTCCCCGATGAAAGATTCGTGCGGACCGCCGACTGCGGCCCCGATCAGAAATCCAGCTTCAAGCGCGGACTGCCCTGAGACTATTGTAGATTATTTCGCGCCCCGGCGCGACGAATAGGCTTCGTCGAGCAGTTCAACGACGTGCAGGACGCGCCGCCCGGCCGCCGGCCGCCCTGCGACGCCGGCGCGCAATTGCAGCAGGCAGCCGGGGTTGGCGGTCAGGATGAGCTGAGCGCCGGTTTCGTCCACGCGGCGCATTTTGGCCTCCAGCAGCCGCTCCGCCATCTCGTTATGCGCGACGTTGTAAATGCCTGCGCTGCCGCAGCAGATTTCGGTTTCCTTCAGCTCCACCAGTTCCAGGCCCGGCACCGCGGCCAGGAGCTTGCGCGGCGCCGAGCGGATGCGCTGCGCGTGGCCCAAATGGCAGGGGTCCTGATAGGTGGCGCGCGCCCGCACCTCGCCCAGCCCTTCGGCCAAGCCGAGCTCGGCCAGAAACTCCGTCACGTCCTTCACCTGCGCGCTGAAGGCTTCGGCGCGCTCGTGCCACTCCGTCTGCTCGGTTTCGAAAAGCTGCCCGTACTCCTTCAGCACCGAGCCGCAGCCTGCCGCGTTGGTGATCACGGCGTCAAAACGCTCGCGCTCGAAAGCCTCGATGTTGCGCTGCGCCAAGCCGCGCGCCAAGCCGCGATAGCCTGCGTGAACGTGCAGAGCGCCGCAGCAGCCCTGGGCGGCGGGAATCACCACCTCGCAGCCGTTGCGCGCCAGCACGCGGACCGTTGCGTCGTTGAGCCGCGCAAACGAAAGGTTGGCGATGCAGCCGGCAAAAAACGCCACGCGGGCGCGCTGCGGACCCTCGGCGGGCACCACCGTGCCCAGCCGCACGGTGAAAAACGGCTTCTCCATGCGCGGCGCCAGGCGCGCCACGCGCTGAAGTTTGCCGGGGAAAAGTTCGAGACCAGCCCGCACCAGACTCTCCATTCCCGAGCGCTGGTAAACGCGCAAGAGCCTTCCCGCCGCCGCCAGCCGCCCGGCGTGGGGCAACAGGTGGACGAAAAACAGGCGGCGCAGCCAGCGCGCCGGCCAGGGGCGGCGGTAAAGACTTTCAATCTGACCGCGCGCCGTCTCGACCAGTCGCCCGTACTCGACTCCCGACGGGCACGCCGTCTCGCAGGAGCGGCAATCCAGGCAAAGATCCATGTGGCGGACGAAACTTTCGCCCAGCGGCAACCGCCCGTTGGCCACGTGGATGATCTGGTAGATGCGCCCGCGCGGCGAGTCCATCTCCACGCCCAGCTCGCGGTAGGTCGGGCAGGCGTTCAGGCACAGCCCGCAGTGGATGCACTTCGAGTAGTAATCCCAGGTGGGCGCTTCGCCCGGCCCGTAGCCCGAGCGCTTTTCCTTCACCGGCGTATTTTCCGTCTCCACGGCCAAGACTCGCCGTCCTCCCTGGCTCAAATCCCGCCCAGCATCCGCCCGGGAGACAGAATTCCCTGCGGATCCCAGGCGGCCTTCAACTTGCGCATTACCTCAAAATCGTCTCCGGGCGGACCCCACACGTCGCAGGCACTCTTGACGTCGGGCGGCGCTTGTTCGACGACCATGGTCCCTCCCAGGCCGCGCGCCGCCGCGCGCAGCTTGTCAACCAGCGCGCGGGCGTCGTCCGGCGCGAGAGTCTCCAGCACGCCGAGGTGCACCGTGCCCACCCCCGTCTGTGCGAAGGCCGCGGTCTTCAGCCGGCGCTCATCCGCCGCCTTGCGCGCGGCCGCCACAAATTCCTCGCTCGCGGCGATGGGCAGCGCGGCTTTCAAAATCGTCGCCGCAGGCTGCGCTTCGCTCAGCGAGCTGCGGAAATCCGCAATGTGCTCCCAGGCGGCTTCGGCCGCCGGCGGCTCAACTCGCTGCGCGGCAGCGCCCGTCCGCTTCGCCACTTCCTCCAACACCTGCGCCGAACGCTCGACGACGCGCGCCGAACCCGCCACCTCGACCCAAAGCTGCGTCTTGGCGCTTGCGGCCGCTCCGCCCACCGACTCGCCGGCCGCGCCTTCCAGAAGCACCATGCGCAGCGGTGAAAGCGGCGAGGTCAGAATTCCCCGGCGCAGATCCCGCGCCGCAGCGAGCCCCGGCACCCTCAAAGCCAGTGAGGCCCGCTCGGCGGGCAAAGGAAAAAGCTTCAGGCTCACTTCCACGATCACGCCAACCCTTCCCCACGAACCGATGAGCAGCTTGCCGAGGTCGTATCC
>JBJKQV010000337.1:0-8330 GCA_046704985.1 Terriglobia bacterium | reverse complement strand
CCCGAAGGGCTGGAGATTTACCGCCATTCCTCGGCGCACCTGCTGGCGGCGGCGGTGCTGGAGCTCTTCCCCGACGCCCACCCGGGCGTGGGCCCCCCCACCGACACGGGCTTCTACTACGATTTTTACCGCGAAAAGCCCTTCACCCCGGAAGACCTGGAGAAGCTCGAAGCCAAGATGGCGGAGTTGGTGAAGGCCGACATCCCCTACGAGCGGGTCCATTACAACAAGGAAGAGGGCAAGCAGCTTTTCGAGAAGATGGGCGAGTTTCTGAAGTGCCAGCTCATCGAGGAGAAGGCCGACCCGGTTTTTTCCGCCTATCGCACGGGCAAGTTCCTGGATTTCTGCCGCGGGCCGCACATCCCTTCCACCGGGCGCATCAAGGCGGTCAAGCTGCTGAGCGTGGCGGGAGCGCACTGGAAAGGCGACGAGCACTCCCACCCCCTGCAGCGCATTTACGGCACGGCGTTTTTCTCCAAAAAGGATCTGGACGCTTACTTGACCCAGGTCGAGGAAGCCAAGAAGCGCGACCACCGGCGATTGGGAAAAGATCTGGACCTGTTCAGCGTGCAAGACGACGCCGGCCCGGGCCTGATCTTCTGGCACCCCAAGGGCGGGATGGTGCGCAAGGTGATCGAGGACTGGCTGCGCGACGAACTGCTGAAGCGCGGCTACGACATGGTTTACACCCCGCACGCCATGCGCCTGCACCTGTGGGAGACCAGCGGCCACACCAATTTCTACCGCGAGAACATGTTCGGGGCCATGGACGTCGAGAACGACCAGTACCAGCTCAAGCCCATGAACTGCCCCGGGCACATCCTCATCTACAAGTCGCGCCGGCGCAGCTATCGCGAGCTGCCGGTGCGCTTTGCGGAGCTGGGCACGGTTTACCGCTACGAGCGTTCGGGCGTCCTGCACGGCCTGCTGAGGGTGCGGGGCTTCACCCAGGACGACGCCCACATCTTCTGCATGCCCGAGCAGCTCGAGGACGAGGTCCAGTCCTGCGTCGAGTTCGCCCTGGCGGTGCTCGAGACCTTCGGCTTCGAGCGCTTTGAGGTGGAGCTTTCGGCGCGCGACCCGGAGCACCCCGAGCACTACGCGGGAACCGTCGAGGACTGGGAGCGGGCCGAAGGGGCGCTGCGCAACACCTTGCAGCGCATGAAGATTCCCTTCAAGCTCATCCCCGGCGAGGCGGTTTTTTACGGCCCCAAGATCGACGTCAAGCTGGTGGACGCCATCGGCCGCCCCTGGCAGCTCACCACCGTGCAGTTCGACTTCAACCTCCCCGGGCGCTTCGCGCTCGAATATGTGGGCGCCGACGGCCAGGCCCACACCCCGGTCATGGTGCACCGCGCCCTGCTGGGGTCGGTGGAGCGCTTCCTGGGGGTGCTGATCGAGCACTACGCGGGGGCGTTTCCGGTGTGGCTGGCGCCCGTGCAGGCGGTCGTCCTGCCCATCAGCGAGAAGCACCAGGAATACGCCCGCCAGGTGGAGGCGCGGTTGCGCCAGGCGGGCTGCCGCGTGCGCCTGGACGACCGCAACGAGAAGCTCAACGCCCGCATCCGCGACGCGCAACTGGAGAAAGTCCCCCTCATGCTGGTGGTCGGCGAGCGCGAAGCCCAGAAAGGCGGGGTGGCGGTGCGCCGCCGCGACACCGGCGACGCCGGCTTCCGCCCCCTGGACGAATTGTTGGCCTGGCTCCGGGAGCTTATCGACACCCGCGCCGTGAAATGGTAAGCTGGTAGCAGGTTTGACCTGTAAGCATTTCGCTTCACGAGGGAAGGGACCAAACGACTGATGGCCCTGAAGAGGCCAGGAGGCCATATCGCCAACCGATTTGTGCGTATCAATGAGAGGATCCGGGCGCGGGAAATCCGGGTCATCGACGACGAGGGTAAGCAACTCGGCATCATGCCGCCGTACGAAGCGCTGAAGATGGCGCGCGAGAAGGGCCTGGACCTGGTGGAAGTTTCTCCCACCGCCAATCCCCCCGTTTGCCGCATCATCAACTACGGCAAGTTCCTCTACCAGCAGAGCAAGCGGCAGCACGAGGCGCGCAAACACCAGAAGTCGATGGAACTCAAGGAAGTCAAGTTCCGCCCGCGGACTTCCGAGCACGACTTCGAGGTGAAGAGGGGCCGTATCGTGGAGTTTCTCGAGAACGGCGACAAGGTGAAGGCCACCATCAGTTTTCGCGGGCGCGAGAACGCCCACCGCGATATCGGCTTCCGCATGATGGAGCGCCTGATCGAGTCGGTGAGCGATCTGGGACAGGTGGAGATGCGGCCGCGCCACGAAGGGCCGACGCTCACCACCGTGCTGGCGCCCAAGAAGGCGCTGCGCAAAGCCCCCGCTGCGCGCCCGGCAGGGTCACCCGCCCCGCGCGCCACGCCGCCCCACGCGGCGGCCGGCGGCAAACCTCAGGGAGGATAAAGTTGGCTAAAGTCAGGACCAAACTCAAGACCCATCGCGGCGCCGCCAAGCGTTTCAAGTTCACGGGACGCGGCAAGGTGGTGCGCGGGCACGCTTATGCGCGCCACATTTTGACTTCCAAGTCCAGCAAGCGCAAACGCAAGCTGGACCAGACGACCACCGTCGCGGCGGCCGACGTGCGCCACGTGCGCGCCATGCTGCCGTATGGATAGTAGGCAGTCGGCAGTAAGCAGTCAGAGGTTGTCACCGCTTCCAAGGTTTGGCTTGACAGCCTACTGCCTACCGCCCACTGCCAACTGATTTTCCGTCGGGCGCGGGAAGGCCAACGGCTGGGTGCCTTCATCGCCCCGTAATTCCTCGAAAGGAGCAAACCCATGCCTCGAGTCAAGCGCGGCACTGTGCGCCGCGCCAAACGCAAGAAGCTCGCCAAACGTACCAAGGGCTACTTCCTCTCCAAGAGCAAGCTCTACAAGTTCATGAAGGAGTCCGCCGACCGCGCGGGGCGCTTTGCCTACCGCGACCGGCGGCGGCGCAAGCGCGATTTCCGCCGCCTGTGGATTACCCGCATCAGCGCCGGCGCGCGCGACAACGCCCTGACCTACAGCCAGTTCATCCACGGGCTGAAGAAGCTGGGCGTGGAGCTGGACCGCAAGATGCTCGCCGAGATGGCGGCCCGCGACGCGGCGGGCTTCGCCGAGCTGGCGGGTAAAGTGAAAGGCGCCCTGGGCGCAAGCTAGGCGGTCGAAAGTTGAAAGTTCAAAGTTGAATGGTCGACTCCCTCAGTCCTTTAACTTTCGACTTTTGACTTTCGACTTTGAACTACTCCATGCCCCTTGACGACCAAGTCCGCAAGACCCTGGCGGAGCTCCAAGTGTCCGACGCCGCGGGGGTGGAAGCGCTGTTCGCGGAAGTGCGCGCGGCCATGGAAGGCGAGCGCCGGGAGCTGACGGAGCGCGGCGCAACCAGCGAAGCGGAGCGCCAGCGCGACTCCAAGGCCCTGCGCGACCGCTGGCTGGCGCGCAAGCACGGCCTCATCTCCTTCATCGACGAGAACTGGCTGAAGAAATCCTCCCGCGACCTCAAGCCGGCGGTGGGCAAGCAGTTCAACGCCCTGCGCCGCCAGGCGGCGGAGATGGAAACCCCACGGCTGCTCGCCGACGTGGCGCTCACGCGCGGCGCGGCGGGAGAAGTGAGCGGCGTGCAGATGCGGCTGGACGTCGGCGGCCCTGCCGCCCCCGCCCCGCGCGGCGACGACCTCACCCTGCCCGGCTACCGCCGCCCCCTGGGCTCCATCCATCCCGTCACCCGCGTGATGCGCGAAATCGAGGACATCTTCCTCAACCTGGGATTCTCCATCCAAACCGGCCCGGAGATGGAATCGGTTTACTACAACTTCGACGCCCTGAACATTCCCGAAACCCATCCGGCGCGCGACGACTGGGACACGCTCTACGTGGACGCGCAGACGGTGCTTCGCACCCACACCTCGCCGGTGCAGATTCGCGCCCTGGAGAAGCTCGGCGCGCCCCTCTACGTCATCGCCCCCGGCAAGGTCTACCGCCACGACAACCCCGACTCCAGCCACTCCTCCATGTTCCACCAGATCGAGGGCCTGGCCGTCGACACCGACATCACCTTCGCCGACCTGAAGGGGACGCTCGACTTCTTCGCCCGCAAGTTTTTCGGCGAGAAGATCCGCACCAACTTCGTGCCCAGCTTCTTCCCCTTCACCGAACCGAGCGGCGAGGTGCTGATCAGCTGCGTGATCTGCGACGGGCAGGGGTGCCGCACCTGCAAGGAGAGCGGCTGGGTGGAGGTGATGGGCTGCGGCATGGTGCACCCGGAGGTGCTGCGGGCGGGCGGCGTGGACCCCAAACGCTATTCCGGCTGGGCGTTCGGCCTGGGCGTCGAGCGCTTCGCCATGATGAAGTACGGCATCAACGACATTCAGTTGTTTGCGCAAAGCGACGTAAGGTTTTTGGAGCAATTCTGAAGTAATGGAAGGTAGGTAAGGGTAAAGGGTAAAGCTTAAGGAGCAGGTTTTTGCACTTTAACTTTTACACTTTGGCACCCGACGCGCAGAAACAAGAATGAAGATTTCTGTCAATTGGCTGAAAGAATTCGTAGACGTTCCCGCCGGGCCGCGCGAGCTGAAGCGCGACCTGACCGAGGTGGGGCTGAACGTGGAGTCGTACGCGGCGGCGGGGGACGACTGGGTGCTGGACGTCGAGGTGACCACCAACCGCCCCGACTGCCTCAGCCACCTGGGAGTGGCGCGGGAGGCGGCTACGCACTATCGCCGCCCGCTCAAGCGCCCCTCTTTCCGCGTCAAGGACCTGGGCGCGCCGGCGGAAGCGGAGATTTCCATCGAGACCCGCGACAAGACCCTCTGCCCGCGCTACTGCGGCCGCGTGCTCACCGGCGTGCGCGTGGGGCCGTCGCCCGCCTGGTTGATTAAGCGTCTGGAAGCGCTGGGCCTGCGCGCCATCAACAACGTCGCCGACATCACCAACTACGTGCTCATGGAACTGGGGCACCCGCTGCACGCCTTCGACCTGGAGCGCCTGCGGCAGCGCCGCATCATCGTGCGCCGCGCCAAGCCAAGCGAGAAGCTGCGCACCCTGGACGGCGTCGAGCGCGCTCTGAGCGCTCAGGACCTGGTCATCGCCGACGCCGAGCGCCCGGTGGCGCTGGCGGGAGTGATGGGGGGCGAGGATTCGGAAATCTCCGAAGCCACCACCTCCGTGCTGCTGGAAAGCGCCTGGTTCGACCCTCTCTCCATCCGCCGCACCTCCAAGTCTCAGGGGCTGCACACCGAGGCTTCGCACCGCTTCGAGCGCGGCGCGGACATCAACATGGCGCCCGTGGCGCTCGACCGCACGGCGCTGATGATCGCCGAGCTGGCGGGAGGAACCATCCTGCGCGGCATGGTGGGCGTCTTTCCCCCTGCCAAGCCCCGCAAGGACGTGTTGCTGCGCCGCAGCGAGATCCAACGCCTGCTGGGCGCCGAGGTGCCCTGGGAAGACGTGCGGCGCATCTTGCAATCTCTGGGCTTCCAGGCGCAGCGCCGCCGCACCGAAGGCTGGCAAGTGACTCTGCCCTCCTTCCGCCTGGACGTGGGGCGCGAAGTGGACCTGATCGAGGAAGTGGCGCGGCATTACGGTTACGCCCGCCTGCCGGCGCGCGTGCGCCCCGCCTCCGCGCGCCTGGAGCCCGACTGGGAGCGCGAAAAGCTGCGCCTCCTGAGCGACACCCTGGTGGCGCTGGGATACCGCGAGATCATTCCTCCCTCCATGGTGGACCCGGAAGAGAACGCGCGCTTCACCGACCGGCCGCCCGTGGCGCTGGCCAATCCCCTCAGCCAGGAAGAGTCGGCGCTGCGTTCCTCGCCCGTCCCCAGCATGCTGCGGGCGCTGCGCCGCAACCTCGACCGCGGGCAGCACGATCTGCGCTTCTTCGAGCAGGGCAAGACCTATTCGCGGAGCGCGGCGGGCAGCCCGGAAGAGGGCCGCGTGCTGATGCTGGGCACCAGCGGCCGCCGCCGCCCCGCCGGCATTCACGACAGCGAGAGGGCGCTGGATTTCTTCGACCTCAAGGGCGACCTGGAAGGCTTGCTGGAGGCTTTCGAGATTCCGGAGTTGCGCTTCGAGGCCAAGCCCCGCCGCTACCTCGACGCCGGGCGCAGCGGACGCCTGACGGCGGGCGACAAGACGCTGGTGGTTTTCGGCCTGCTGAGCGCGGAACTGGCCGCCGCCTACAAGCTTCGCCAGGAGGTGTGGCTGGCGGAAGCGGACCTGGACGCGCTGCTGGCCTATCCCCTGCGCGCGCGGGCCTACCGGCCCTTCTCCCGCTACCCGGCCGTGCAGCGCGACTTTTCGCTGCTGGTGCCGGAGGGCGTGGACTTTCGCCGCCTGGAAATGGCGGTGCACGGCGCGGGCTTGGGAGACGTGCGCGAGCTGCGGCCTCTGGACCGCAAGGCCGCCGCCGAGCTGCCCGTGGGGGCCGTGCCGGCGGGCCATTACAGTCTGTTGTTGCGCGTCACTTTCCAGAGCCTGGAACAGACGCTTTCCGGCGAAGAGATTGGCGAAGCAACCCGCCGCCTGCTCGACGCACTCGAAGCTCTGGGCGCGCGCGTGCGCACCTGAGGCGCCGCCGCCCGACCGGCAGGGAAACCCCGTGTTACCCTGCCCGACCTTGAAGATGGGGACTGATCCGTGGGTGATTCCAAAGATTCCCTGCAAAAGCTGGAAGAAAAACTGCTGAAAGCCCTGGAGCTTTTCCGGCAGACGCACGAAGAGAAACGCCTCCTGCTGGCGGAGGTGAAAATCCTGCGCGAGCAGGCGCAGGAGCGCCCCAAGCGCGTGGAGGCCCTGGAGCACGAGGTGGAGCTGCTGCGCCACGAGCGCGAGGACGTGAAGCAGCGCATCGAGCGCCTGATCGGCCAGATCGAGTCGTTGACAAAGGTCGGCCCCGAGTCATAATTCCAGGTAACCGGCGCGCGCCCTGACGCCCGCGGGACGGGTGAGCGCAGAGCGCGCCGCACATCGGGCGGGAGGCAATGCGTGGCAAAAAGCGCTGAGGGCGTGCGGGTGGTCATTTACGACCAGGAATAATTCATCCGCGGAGAGCTCGACCCCGAATACATCCAGAAGCTGGGCAGTTACCTGGACAGCAAAATGCGCTCCATCGCCGGACGCACGCGCAACATCGACTCGCTGCGCCTCGCCGTGCTCGCGGGGCTGAACATCGCCGACGAGCACCACCAGCTGAAGGCCAAGTACGAAGCGGTCAGCGAGAAGGTGGGCGCCTGCGACCAGGTGCTGGACGAAATTCTGCGCATCGGCGGCTGAGGCTCCGCTCCCCCGCCCACCCGGGCCCGGAGCGGCGAGCGGCCCGGCGCAGCAAGGAAAACCCATTGGGTGCCACGGTCAAAATCCTTTTCATCGGCGACATCTTCGGCCAGCCCGGGCGGCGTATCACCCGCGAGGCGCTGCCCGCCTTGCGCGAGGAGTTCTCGCCCGGCCTGATCCTGGCTAACGGCGAGAACGCCGCGGCGGGCTTCGGCATTACCCCGGGGCTGGTCGAGGAGCTGCTCGACCTGGGCATCGACGTCCTCACCTCGGGCAATCACATCTGGGACCGCAAGGAGATCGTCCCTTACCTCACCGAGCACGCCGACGGGCGGCTGCTGCGCCCCGCCAATTATCCCGCCGGGGCGCCGGGGCACGGCCTTTACGTCAACCACACGGCCGCGGGGCTGGAGTACGCAGTGCTCAACGTGCAAGGACGCGTCTTTATGCCCCCCCTTGAGTGCCCTTTCCGCACCATGGACCGCCTGCTCGAGGAGATTCCCGACACGGTCAAAATCCGCGTGGTGGACATGCACGCCGAAGCTACTTCCGAAAAGCTGGCGCTGGGCTGGTATCTGGACGGGCGGGTGACGGCGGTCCTGGGCACCCACACCCACATCCCCACCGCCGACGAGGCGGTGCTGCCGCAAGGCACCGCTTACATCACCGACCTGGGCATGACCGGGCCTTACGACTCCGTCATCGGGATTGAAAAGCAGCTGGTGATCCGCAAGTTTCTGGATCAGCTCCCCAAGCGCTTCGAGGTGGCCAAGGGCGACGTGCGCCTGGCCGCCGTCATCATCGAAGCCGACACGGAAACCGGCCGGGCGGTTTCCATCCGCCGCATCGCGCGCAGCTAGGCCGGGCGGCCGCAAGACTCATCCGACAGGGGGCAACACTCATGCGCAAATTTGCGATGTTGTGGCTGGCCATTCTCGCCTCGACGGCCCTTCTGGCCGCGCAGGCCGGCCCCAAGCTTTCTCCCGCGGTCGAGATGTTCGTCAGCGTGCAGGCGCCGGTGGTGGTGCTGACGCACGTGCGGGT
>JBJKQV010000336.1:0-16271 GCA_046704985.1 Terriglobia bacterium | reverse complement strand
GCCGAGCCTGCCAGGCTCGTCGCGGGCCACCGGCTACCGACGACGGACAGATTTGAGTTTCTTTACCAGCTTACAATAAAGCTCGACGGCGCGCTCCAACTCCGACTTGCGCACGCGCTCGTGGTCGGTGTGGGCGACGCTGATGGAGCCCGGGCCGAGCAGCAGCGGGCGCCCCCAGCGCTTGAGGTTGGGCAGGTCGGTGGTGAAGGCCACCACGTCGGTTTCAAATCCCTCCACCGCCTGCAAACGCAGCGCCGGGGTGTCGCGTACGAAATTGCACTCGGCGCGTCCCTTTAGACACCGCCGCACCGACGCGCGCAGTTTTTTCGAGTCGCCCACGGTGCGGAACATCACCTTCGCCGACGCCTGGTCGGGGACCACGTTGGCGGCGCACCCGCCCGAGATCAGGCCGATGTTCATGGTGGCGGGGCCCAGCACCCGGTCGCGCGGCAAGGGGAGGCGGCGCAGCGCGTCGAGCGCGTCGAGCAGTTTCTCGATGGCCGAATCGCCCAGTTGCGGGTAGGCGGAGTGCGCCGCGCGGCCGCGCGCGCGCACCTCGGCAAGCAGAATCCCTTTGCTGCCCACGGCGAGCTTGTTCTCGGTGGGTTCGCCGTTGATGATAAAACGCGAGCCGCGCGGCGAGCGGTTGGCAGCGCACGCCCCGTCGCTTACCGTCTCCTCGCCCACTAAAAAGAGCAGCCCGAAATCCTTCACGCCTTCCGCCGCCAAGCGCTCGGCGGCGGCCACCTGCGCCCCCACAATGCCTTTGGCGTCGCAGGCGCCCCGCCCGTAGATGAACTCGTCGTCTTCGCGCGCCGGCAGGAAGGGCGGCACCGTGTCCAGATGGGTGCTCAGCACCACCCGGGGCTTGCCCCACAGCGCCAGCACGTTCGAGCGCTGCGCGTCCACGCGCTGCAACTCCACGCGGAACTTCAGCGCCGCCAGGTGGCGGCTTAGAAATTGCACGCAGGCGCCCTCGTTCCCGGTGATCGATTCGATGTCCACCAGCGTGCGAACCAGTTCGAAAAGGTGCATGGATCTGCCCGGCGAAACCCGCTGCCTGCCCGCGAGTTTCCTTTTCCCTTCTCAGCCGCTTGCCCCCGAGAAACTCAACTTAGCTTACCGGAGAAAAGAGCGTCAAGCTTATTCCCTCCGCTTTTTCACATGGCAGCCGCCGGGCAGGGCACAATTCTCGGCCGAGGACGAAAAATGGCAATCCCACCATGAAAAGTGGTACCCTAAAAGAGGTAAGACAGCGAAATCAGCCGGAAAGGGGGGACCCCATGCGCGGTGCCGTCAAGGTACCGATGCTGGCCGTAGCGGGTTGTCTGGCCCTGATCGGTGTTCTGGCAAGCGTTCCGGCGCGTGCTCAGCAACACTGGGGCGGCGGCGCGCGGGCGTATTCGCGCGGCTACGTGGGCCACGCCCGGCCTGTCCACTACTCCGGCGGTTACACCGGCGGCTACTCGTACGTCAACTTCGCTCCCGGCTACAGCCAGTCCGTGGCGACTGCTCCTTACGCTTACATGCCCAAATACTGGTGGGTAGGCTCGTATCCCACCGCCGATCCGCGACAGGTAGGCTACAACCCCCACGGGGGTTATGCCTGGAACCAGGTCACTACGCTGATGCTCAGCACTTATCCCACCGACAGCCGGGTGACGCTGGACGGCATCATGGTGGGTGAGGCGGACGAGCTAGGCCCCATCGAGCTGCCGCTGGGCGAGCACACCTTGCGCGTGGAGGCGCCCGGCTACGCGCCCTCGGAAACCGTGATTAAGGTCGAAACCCCCACCCTTCAACAGTTGGCCGTGAACCTGAAAACCGTCGATACCAAGTCCGCGTCCCGGCAGTAGCACAATCCTCGAACAACATTTTGCTGAGTTGCGCGCCCTGGTGCGTTCGCTTCACACCGGCGGGCTTCTGTAGCGCCGCGCTGTGAGCGGCGAAAGTGTAGCGCTGCCCTTTAGGGCAGCACCGGTCGGCGGACGAGAAGAGTTTCTTGAAATGAGGAGAAGGAGGCGCAGATTTTTTCCAGGGCCTGCCTGCGGCGGGCAGGCTGACGCCCTGGGCCGCCCTATCGGGCGTCCCCAAACAAAAAGAGGCGGCGACCGAAGCCGCCGCCTCGAGGTGTTGGGACAGTCCAGCTTAGAAGTGGAACCGCACTCCAAACTGAATCTGCCGGGGGGTGTAAATGAAGTTGCTGTTGGAGTTGGTGAGGCGTCCGAACGACGACTGATAGGTCAGCGTGCTACTGCTGCTGATGTAGTAGCCGTACGAACTGATGCCCGTGTAGTTCTGGTGGTTGAAGACGTTGAAACCTTCCGCCAGGAACTGCAGGCGGTACTTCTCGTTGAGGACGAAGGTCTTGCCCAAGCTCAGGTCGAAGATGGCCGTGCTGGGCATGCGGTAGGTGTTGCGTCCGAGCCAGGGGAGGCGGTAGTCGCCGCCCGAGCCGTTGATGCTGCTGGAGAGTCCGCCCGGCGCATAGCCGCTGGTGGTGATGGAATACGGCAGGCCGTTCTGGACCTGAACGATCGGCGAAAGCTGCCAGTCGTTGGCGACCCACTTGGCGAAGCCGTTCACTTTCCAGGGCGAGCGAAATACGCCGTTGAAGGTGAAGCGGTTGGGCACGTCGAAGTTGGAGTTGCCGTAGTCCAGCCGGCTGTTGTACGGGTCCAGCCCCGACGGGTAGAGGGTGCTGGTGTACTGATTCTGGTTGAAGTCCAGCGCGTGCGACCAGGTGTAAGCGAAGTGGAACTGCACGTGGTCACTGAAGCGGTGGTTGAGCTGAACGGCCAGGGCGTTGTAGCTGGAGTTGATGGTGCTCTGGACGTCGAGCATGGTGCCAAAGGAAGGATTGATCCGGGAAGTGTAGAGGTCGGTGGTGTAAGTGGAGCCCGCCGCGAGCGGCCCCTGCCCGGTCGAATCCACCACCGTGTAGGTAACCGAGCTGGTGGAAGGAGCAATATTGATGTCCGTCCAGTTGGGCAGGTGGCGTCCCAGGCTGCCCAGGTAGCTCACTTGCAGCACCGTGTTCCAGCCCAATTCGCGCTCCAACGTGAGGTTGAACTCGTGAATCTGCGGCAGTTTGAAGTTAGGGTCGAAGAAGTAGACGGTGGCGGTGCCGCTGCTGACGCTGGTGGGCGGTGTAGCGAGCACCTGTGGGAAGACCGGCCCATACGGAAGGGTGGAGCCGGAGAAGCGGTAGCTGACCTGGCCGTTGGGCGAGCCGGTGTTGAACAGCGCCTGATAGATGGTGGCGTTGATGACCCGGCCGAAGAACATGCCGTAGCCACCGCGCAGGGAGGTCTTGCCGTTGCCGAAGATGTCCCACGCGAAGCCCACCCGGGGGCCAAACGCTGTGTTGTAGCTCGGGAAGGACTCGGTTTGCGGAACGGCGGAATTGGTCAGGTTAGTGAACGGCGTGGGCAGACTTTCTTTGTCCCAGCGCAGTCCGAGCTGGAAGGTCAGCCGGGGGCTGAACTTCCAATCGTCCTGGGCGAAGATGCCGATGTCGTTGGTGGTGAAGGTCAACCCCAGCGGCCCGAAGGCCTGCGTATAGCTCGAGTAGCAGGGCTGCGCGGTCGTCCCGTAGCTGCACACGTAGCCGGTGCTGTAATAGTCGGAGAAAAAGTTGACCAGGTTGCTGTAGGAGTAGGCGCCGTACTGCTGGTAGAGGTTGGCGGTGTAATCTTTGACGTGCGTGAAGTCGCCGCCGAACTTGAAGGTGTGGTTGCCGTGCACCCAACTGACCGTATCGGCAAACTGCGTGCGGCGCTCATCCGGATAGGCCGGGCGGGTGAGGAAGGCCGGCACCCCCATGTTGAAGCCGTTGGTGATGTAGACGTTGGGGGGCAAGCCGAGAGGATTGGTGTAGCTCGGGAATTTGGAAGAGGTGACGAAATTACTCTGCTCGAATGGAGTGGGGGTCTGCGGAATCTCCCACTCAAAGTCGCGTCCCACCTGGAAGCGGAACTCGTTCACCATGGTGGGGCTGAAAGTGGTGGTGAGGCGTCCCACCCCCCAGGTGTCGGCCACGTAGTCGTCACCGAAACTGGCGATCGCGTAGGTGACCGGGGTCTGGGTTTGAATGCCCGCCGGGGACCACCAGCGCATGCGGTTCAACTCCAACGAGAGGTGGTTCTTGGAGTTGATGACCCAATCGATCTTGGGGAAGAGGATGTCCTGGTCGCCGGTGCGCGGCACCGTGCCCAGCTCCGAAATCAGCCCGTTCATGCCCTGGTTATAGAGGGTCGTGGCTTCCGTGGTGGTGACCCCCAAGCGCGTCGCCAGGGTGCTGATGTTGGAACTGCTCGGGGTGGCGAAGAAGGCGCTGGGATTGCTGGCCACGCCCGTGCCCGGGTAATCGAGGTTATAGCGGTCGAAGGCGACGTAGTAGAAGAGTTTGTCCTTGACGATGGGTCCGCCCACGCCAAAGCCGCCCATCAGCCGGATGTTCTTGGGCTTGATGAAGGTGCTGGTGTAGACGCCCGGGGAAGTTTCCTGCGTGGCGGTGGCGAAGGGAGCGCGCGCGCCCCAGCCGTTGCTGCGCTCGTAGAAGTAAGAGTCGAGGTGCAGGCTGTTGCTGCCGCTCTTGGTGACGGTGTTGATGACCGCTCCGGCGGCCCGGCCGTACTCAGCCGAGTAGTTGGAGGTGTTGACCTGGAACTCCTGCACCGCCACCTTGGGAGTGGAGTAACCGATGCGCGTGCGCCCGCGCTCTTCGGAGAAGAACGCCTGGTTGTTGTCGGCGCCGTCCACGGTGTTGTTATTCAGCAAAGGGCTGATGCCGCGTACGCTGATGAGCCCGAAACCGCTCGAGTCGCTCACCGCGCCCGGGGTGAGCAGGGTGAACTCCGACCAGCGCCCGCCGTTGATGGGTAGGTTCTGGATGGCGGTGGTATTAAGCACGGGGGCGAAATCGGGCGTCGAGGCGTTGACCTGCGGCGCCGCTCCCGTCACTTCCACGGTGGTGGCCACGGCGCCCACGCTCAGGCGCGGGGAGACGGTCGTGAGCCCGCCGACCGTCACCACCACGTTGGTGTCCTTGTAGGTCTTGAAGCCTTGCGAGGTGACGGTGACGGTGTAGCTGGTCGGCTGCAAATTGGTAATGCGATAGAAGCCCGAGGCGTCGGTGGTGACCGACCGCTCGGCGTTGGTGCCGTTGTTACGGACGGTCACGGCCGCTCCGGGCACGATCGCGCCCGTCGAGTCATAGACCGTCCCGCCGATGGCGCCCTGGGTCGTGGACTGGGCGTAGCCCGTGGAGACGAATCCCAGGCAGGCCAACGCACCAACCATGGCTACTGAAAGAATCAATTTTGTAAACAACTTCATTTCACACTCCTCCTGTTGATCCTAGAGGATCCGTAGGGACCTCGATCAGGACCCACAGCGACGCAATGCCAGAAAAGGCACAGACTGAGCTATTGTTTTCTCAAGGGTCGCGCGAGGGATCCCTGCCTGGGAGATGACCCCGGCCGGGTGCGCCCTTCTCCGGTTCGGCGGCTCCCGAGCCTTAGGCGGTAAGGCTCCTGGGCCGCTCGCAACGCGTAAAATAGTGCATACCTTCGCTGAAGAATGCAACAGGAAAATTACGAGGTTGTAAATTATCTGTGAAGCCCCCCACGAGGGGGTGGGGGAGTGGAGGTTTTTTTTGTGGCGGAGCCCCCCAGGGTTGTGCTAGCATCGATTTGCAGTTTGTGGAAGTAATTCCGTTGAACCTCGCTGTGACACCTCCTGGGCGTGAAGTATGGGCGCCCCTCAGCCTGTGTGATCCGCGGCGTTACACCGGACCAGCGGTTTCCCCTCTGTATCCGTGCTGACAAATTGCCAAATTAAATCAACGAGGATATGTCTAGAACATGAAGGAACAAGGAACAGTGAAGTGGTTTAACGCTGCCAAGGGCTACGGTTTCATCCGCCGGGAGAGTGGCGAAGACGTTTTCGTGCACTTTTCGGCCATCCAGGGCGATGGGTATCGCACCCTGGAAGAGGGGGCTGTGGTGAGCTTTGAGGTCCGCAAGGGCCCCAAGGGTCTGCAGGCTGACAACGTCGAGCGTGTGTAAGCACGTTTCGAGGTAGTCCGAGATCCCAGGGGGAGGGGCCGCCGGGTGGCTGCCCCTTCCCAACCGCGCTCCCTGGCCGGCGCCGGAGCGCCCAGCGGACTTAAAACAGAGGGATGTGTGATGCCGGCGTACCACTCGAGCCGCGAAGCTACCCACGGCGGCTCGCCCGCGGGCAATACGAAAGGGGAGCTATGGCTTTCAAAACCGGTCAGTACATTCATCACGCCAAGTACGGGAACGGAACGATCGTGGAACGAGACGAAGACCGCACCACCGTGGACTTCGATACCGCCGGAGTTCGCAAGTTTGTGACCTCCCTGGCCGCTTTCGAGATTGCGGAAGGCGAACCCAAGAAGAAACGCACCAACAGCAAGCGCCGCGCTAAAGCCCTCAAGAATTAAAGGCCTTTCCATCCTAATCGGTCTGGGCGTGGGGCCTGCGGCCCCGGCCCTGAGCAGTCCTCCGAGAGCGTCCGTAAGCCAGTGCGGCGCGAGGCAGGGACCAGACTTTTCCGGCCCGGGGACCGGTGTGCCTGCGGAGCGCGCGGGTTGAGACCGTTCAGGAAGGTGTGGTCAGGTTGTGGAGTTCGAGGGTGTGATGGATGACGATGGTGCCGCCGTTGACCCCGATCACGCCGCGGGTGCGAAGGTCCTTGAGGACGCGGGTGACGCTCTCGCGCGAGGCGCCGATGTTCTTGGCAATTTCCTCGTGGGTCATGTTGAGGGCGATGCGCAGGCCGTCGCTGTGCGCTTGGCCGTGCTTGCCTGCCCGGTCCATCAAGAACTGTGCCAGCTTGGCGTGCGTGTCGGGAGCCAGGGCCACCAGCCGCGCCTGGTTCCAGGCCTGGTGCAACTCCTTGGCCAGGTGCTTGGCCACGCGCATGGAGACGTCGGAGTTGGAACGCAGAAAGCGCAGGAATTCCAGCCGGGGAATGAAACTCACTTGGCAGGAGGAGAGGGTTTCCGCGGTCATGGGGAAGGGGCAATCGCCCAGCACGCAGCTAAGCCCCATAATCTCGCCCGGCTCGACGGTGCGCAGCGTCAGGCTGTGGCCATCGGCGGAATTGGCGGTGAGTTTGGCCTGCCCCGAGCAGAGCACGAAAACCCCCCGCGGCGACTCGCCTTCCACGAATAGGACTGCCCCTCGGGGGAAAAGGGCAGCTTGACGGATGGAGTTGAGCGTTGCCAGCATGTCGTGGGGAAGGTGACAGAACAGCCCATCCTCCCGCATTGGGCATACCAAGCAACTTTCAACGACTTTGAATCTTGAACCCTTGGGGCCCGACATGGCCTGCCTTCCGCCCTCAGAGGCGGACTAATTATCCCTCAAATATTCTCAGGAAGCCAGTTGTAAAAAAAATTTACACAATGCCCACAATCGAGCCTCCAGGCCGCCGCGCCTTGGCTAAGTTACGGAACTAAAAAGGCGAAATGGATTTGTGACGTGCATCACAATCAGACTGGTTGTCCGTCACTGAGGCGCTATGCACCATAAACTAGCATTCACATGGCATGAATGTCCGAAACATGCACCGTTCCCTCCCCTTGGGCTGCCGCCCGATGGCGGACTCATTGTCCTCCCGGGACGGAATGAGGAGCGACTCAATGAGGCCCGGCAGGCACGACATCGCGGGGCTGCTGACGATGGGCCCGATATTCAATTCGCAGGAAAGCCGCCGCCCTTTCCTCAACCAGGAGGTAGCGTCGTATGGCTCCGAATGAACGCGCAGGCCGAGGGTTTCTGATGTTCTTGGCTTTCGGCGTGGGTGCCTGCATCCTCTTCTTTTTTGGGCGGGTGCCCCGCACGGGGGCCATTCCCGCCTTTGCGCGCAAGTATCAGACCGCTTGCTCGACTTGTCATAACGATCCCCCGGAGCTCAACGATTTCGGCTGGGCCTTCAAGAAAAACGGCTTCAAGTTTCCCAAGGACGACGCGATGTTCGTCAAGGAGCCGCAACTGAAGCTGGGCGCGCCCATTTACAAGAAGCTCTTCCCGCACGCCATTTATCCCGGCGAGATTCCCGGCAGCGTGCCCATCGCCTTCCGCTACGAAGGGTATCTGACTTACCAGAACCACCTGCCGCAAGCGGTAGGCTTTCAGCCGCGCGTGGACCTCTTTGTTCCCAACACCTTCACGGTGATCGCCGCCGGCAGCTTCGGCCAGGACCTTTCCTATTGGATTGACGACGACCTTTCGGTGGGCGGCTCGGGAGCCGACGGCGGCCTCGGGGACGGCTACCTGAAGTACAACGATCTGGGGCACCATCTGGGCCTGCCCAAAGACGCTCTCAACGTGCGCGTCGGCCAGTTCGAGCTTGACCTCCCCTTCACCCAGGCGCGCACCATCAACCTGACCGACTACGACATTTACGACGAAGCGGCGATCGCGGGGGTGATGGGCACCACCAACAATCCCTTCATTCTGGGGGCGCCGCAGCGCGGCATCGAGTTCGGCGGCTATCCCAACGACGGCAACTTTAACTGGTCGGTGGCGCTGACCGACGGCAGCAACGACGGCCCCGCGGTGAGCAACGGCAAGAACGTTTACATGAACGTCTTCCAGCAGTTTAACCTCGACCGTGACCACTCGCAGCGCAAAGAAGTGCAGGCCGCCGGCCCCACCGGGCCGCACGACCACACCTCCCTCCGTCTGGGGGCCTTCTACGATTACGGCCACAACGACATCAACACCGACGCGGCGCTGTTCCCTGGCTTCGGCACCATCACCGAGCCTTACTACCGGGTGGGCGGCTATTTCCGCTTCAAGTACCAGAGCAAGTTTGAGATCTACGGCCTGGGCATGACGTCGCACGACGACAACCTGATTCCCGACAACACCACTATGACCCTCAACCACGGCCCCTCCATCAACTACAGCGGCGGATTCGTGGAAGCGGAATACTGGGCCTATCCCTGGCTGATTCCTCTGGTGCGCTACGACGTTGTCAATTCGCCTTTTGACTATTATAACGGCCTCTCCAGGGGTTTCACGCGCAACCGGTTCAGCCCGGGCATCCAGGCGTTGATTCGACCCAACATCAAGTTCGAGTTCGAGTACGACCATACCTGGGAGCAGCCGATCCCGGGCATGACGACCTATTTTCGGCCTGACAGCTTCCTGGCGGGCATCGACTTCGCTTTCTAGCCAGGCGATGCCACGCTTGCGGCGGCGTTTTCATCTAAGGTGACGAAAGGGAAGAAAGGAAGGTTCATTATGGATTTATCCAAGCAGATACGGCGCACGCCTTATTACCTGGGAATCCTTCTGCTGGCCGTGGCCACGGCGCAGGCGGGGGAGATCAAGGGCAAAGTCACGGCACAGGGGATGACCTCGGCCAAGAACATCGTGGTCTACGTAGGCGCCATCGCGGGCAAGACCTTCAAGCCTCCCGCCAAGCACGCCATCATGGACCAGAAGCACCTGGAATTCATCCCTCACGTCGAGGCGGTCCTCAAGGGTACGACGGTCGATTTCGTCAATAGCGATCCTACCTTGCACAACGTCTTCTGGCCTAGCATCAGCGGCAACCGCAAGCTGGCGCGCAACCTGGGGACCTGGCCGCAGGGCCAACACAAGTCCTTCACCTTCGACAACGTGGGCGCGGTGCCTTTGCTCTGCAACGTGCACCCCGAAATGTCGGGCTACCTGGTGGTGGTTCCGACGCCTTATTTCGCGGTGACCAACAGCGCAGGCGAATACACCATCCGCGACGTTCCGGCGGGCCACTACACGCTCCACGCCTGGAGCGAAGAGGGCAAGCCGGCCACGCAATCCGTCACGGTGTCCGGGGCCGTCACCACCGTCGACCTTACCGTTCATCGCTAACCCCTGCGGGCGCCCCCGGTGGGGGCGCCCGGCTCGGCGGGTGGCGGCGGGGAAGCCGTTTGTCCTCGCCACGGCGGGAAGCAGTTGATTTCCAGGGTAAAGGGCGTTCATGAAGGCACGCAGCAAACTCGTTGATCTGGACTGGCTGGAGTCGAACTTCCCCTGCATGCAGGCCTGTCCGGTGCACACGCAGGCGGGGCGTTACGTCTCCCTGATCGCCGAGGGGCGGTTCGAAGACGCTTACCGCTACTCCCGCTACCCCAACCCGCTGGCTTCCATCTGCGGGCGGGTCTGCGGGCATCCCTGCGAGACCGCCTGCCGGCGCGGGGAGCTCGACGCGCCGATTTCCATCCGCGCCCTCAAGCGCTTCGTTACCGAACGCCACGGTCCCGAATCCCGCCATCCCGTGGACGTCTATTCCAAACCCCCGCGCAAGCACCTGGAGCGCGTGGCGGTGATCGGCTCCGGTCCGGCGGGACTGGCCGCCGCGCACGACCTGGCGCTGCTCGGATACGGGGTGACGATCTTTGAGGCTTCCGCCGTGCCCGGCGGCATGCTGCACCTGGGGATCCCCGAGTACCGCCTGCCGCGCGACGTGGTGCAGGCGCAGGTGCGCGAGATTCTGGACCTGGGCCCCGAGCTGCGCCTGAACAGCCGCCTGGGCGACTTCTCGCTCGCCGACCTGCGCGCGGAAGGTTTTAAGGCCGTGCTGCTGGCCATCGGCCTGCACCGCAGCCGCGACCTGATGCTGCCGGGGCGCGACCTGGACGGGGTGATCACCGGCACCGACTTCCTGCTCAACGTCAACCTCGGCTACCGCTTCTCCATCGGCCACAATGTGGTGGTGATCGGGGGCGGCAACGTGGCCATCGACGTGGCGCGCTCCGCCCTGCGCCAGCAGCAGCGCCAGACCCTCGATACCCTTTCCACCTCCTTGCTTCCCAACGAGCTGACCGCCCCGGAACGCGAAGTGGCCATGAAAGAACTGATGGACGTCACGCGCACCGCCCTGCGCCTGGGCGCCCGCGAGATTCACATGGTTTGCCTGGAGTCGCGCGAGGAAATGCCGGCCTTCGAAGACGAGATCGAGGAGGCGGTGCTGGAAGGCATCAAGCTCCATCCCTCGCTGGGGCCCCGGCGCTTTGTCGGCCGCGACGGCAAGGTGACGGGCCTGGAAACCATCGACTGCACCTCGGTCTTCGACGACCAGCACCGCTTCAAGCCTGTCTTCGCGGAGGGCACCGAGCGGGTCATCAACTGCGACACGGTGATTCTGGCCATCGGCCAGGCTTCCGACACCTCTTTCCTCAAGCCCCAGGACGGCGTCGAGGTCACGCGCCAGGGCGGCATTAAGATTGATCCCGCCACCCTCATGAGCACCGCGCCGGGCATCTTTGCCGCCGGCGACATCGCTTTCGGCCCCCGCCTGATCATCAACGCGGTGGCGGACGGGAAGAAGGCCGCCGAGCAGATTGACCGCTACCTGCGGGGAGCGGAATGGAAACCGCAGCCCCGCTACGTGCAAATCTCGGTGCTCGACCACCACCAGATGGTCGAGGAGTACGACGAGTACTCGCGCCTGGGCGTTCCCACCCTGTCGCTCGACCGCCGCACCGGCATCACCGAGGTGGAAACCGGATTCACCGAAGAGCAGGCGCGGCGCGAGGCGTCGCGCTGCTTAAAGTGCTGGATCAACACCATCTTCGAGGGCAACGAGGCGGAGGGCACGGAGTGCATCCTTTGCGGCGGTTGCGTGGACGTCTGCCCGCAGAACTGCCTGTCGCTGGTGCCCCTGTCGCAGCTCCTGGTGCCGGACGACGTGAAGTCGCGGCTGCTCGACGAGGCGCCCCTGCACGCGGGCTCGCTCCTGCACCTGGAAGCTTCCGACCTGCCGGCCACCGAAGGCTCCGTGATGCTCAAGGACGAAACCATCTGTATCCGCTGCGGGCTGTGCGCGGAACGCTGCCCGGCCCACACCATCACCATGGAAGCGTTCGAGGTTTTCGATCGCGACCCGGACAAGACCCTTGAACCCGAGGTTGTACTGGCGCCATGAGCGAAAGCGAAAAAAACGCCCCTCCCAACGGTGGGAAGAAGAAAGAAGGCGAACCCGTCACCCGGCGCGACTTCTTTAACGAGGTGGCGGCGGGCGCCCTGGGCGTCGCCGCCCTGGGCGCGGGCGTGGTGAGCATCAAGTACCTCTCCCCCAACGTGCTGTTCGAGCCCCCCTCGCGTTTTCGCGTGGGCAGCCCGGACGACTACCCGGTGAATTCCGTCACCTTCTTCGCGGACCAGAAGGTTTTTCTGGTGCACGCCCAGGCGGGCTTTTATGCCGAGTCGGCGATTTGCACCCACCTGGGCTGCATTACCAAGTGGAATCCCATGGACAACCTGATCGAGTGTCCCTGCCACGGCAGCCGCTACAAGCGCGACGGCGAGGTGGTGCGCGGGCCGGCGCCCCGCCACCTGGACCACTTCGCGCTCATGCTCATGCCCGACAACACGCTGCTGGTGGATAAGACCCAGATCGTGAAATTGCACACGATCCTGAAGGTATAAACGGCGATGGCGACTTCACCCATGAACGTCTGGCTCGAGCGCTTACGCTCGACCCGCGCCTGGAAATCGGTCTTCCGGCGCGGTCCGGCGCGCACCAACCGCACCCGCAGCTTGGCGGTCTTCGGGAACTTCTTCCTCCACCTGGTGCCCGTCAAGGTTCGGGAGCGGTCGCTGCGCGCCCGCGCCACTTACTACCTGGGCTCCTTCGCCTTCTTCCTGTTCATCATCCTCACGGTCACCGGCGTGGCGCTGATGCTCTACTACCATCCCGCCGACCCGCGCGCTTACCTGGACATGAAGGATTTGCGCTTCGTGGTCTCCAACGGCGTCTTCCTGCGCAACCTGCACCGCCTGGCCGCGCAGGTGATGGTGGCGGTGGTCTTCTGGCACATGTTCCACGTCTTCTACCGCGGCGGGTACAAGCCCCCCCACGAGTTCAACTGGGTGATCGGCGTGGTGCTGCTGCTCATCACCCTGTTCCTCAGCTACACGGGCTACCTGCTGCCCTGGGACCAGCTGGCTTACTGGGCGATCACGGTGGGAACCAACATCATCGGCTACATGCCCGTGCTCGGCAAGCCCATGCGCTTCCTGCTGCTGGGCGGGCACATCATCGGCGAAAACGCCCTGCTGCGCTTCTACGTGCTCCATTGCGTCATCCTGCCCCTGGCGGCGGTGTTCTTCATCGGGGTGCACTTCTGGAGAATTCAAAAGGACGGCGGCTTGACCTTGCCGGAAAACGATGAGCGAACCGAATAAATTCCAGGCGGGCTTCGGCTCCAACGTGGCGAAAGACCCCGAGCGGGTGGTTTTCATCACCCGTAACACCTCCGCCAAGGTGAAGGGAAAGCCCGGCAAGCAGGTGATGACCTATCCGAACCTGGTGCTGAGGGAGGCGATCGTCCTCGAGGTGCTGACCATCGCCCTGGTGCTGGTGGCGCTGTTCTGGAACGCTCCCCTGGAGCAGCTGGCCAACCCCCAGGTGACTCCCAACCCCGCCAAGGCGCCCTGGTACTTCCTGGGGCTGCAGGAGTTGCTGCACTATTTCCCGCCCGTGCTGGCGGGCATTCTGATTCCCACCCTGGTGGTCGTCGCCCTGGTGGTGATCCCCTATTTCGACGTCAACATCAAGGGCGAGGCGCTGTGGGCCGCCCAGCGGCAGAAGCGCCTGGTGATTTTCCTGGTGGTGGTGGCGGCGCTGGTGGCTTTCATGGCGGCCTACGAGGCCTTTGACGCCGCCGCCCCCACGGCGCTGGTGGCGGCGCTGGCGCTCCTCGGCTACGCGACGCCCCCCGGCGGGCGCGGCTGGCGGGAGTACCTGCGCACGCGCGCGCTGTCCTGGTGGGTGATGACCTGGTTTATCGCCGTGGCGGTGACCCTGACCGCGGTGGGGACTTTCTTCCGAGGGCCCGGGTGGTCCTTGGTTTTCTTCTGGAGATAACGTGTCGGCCGAGGAGATGGGGAAGATCCCCAAGAAACTTCGCGTCACCTTCGCCATCAGTAGCGTGGTCTTCCTGGCGGTGCTCGCCGTGTCGCCGGTGAAGGATTATCTCAGCTCCTGGCGGCGCTACGAAAAGGACTACGTCAAGTTCGCGCAGGCGCGTCCCGACACCAAGCGCCTGCTCGCCGACTACCGCCCCGGCATCCACCAGATCTGGGTGCCCAAGATGGGCGTGGTGGACCGCTGCACGACCTGCCACCTGGGCATTACCCAGGCGAGCTTGATGAGCGCTTCGGTGCCCCAACCTTTCCGCGCCCACCCCTTCATTCCCCATCACATCGAGACCTGGGGCTGCGTGGTCTGCCACGCCGGCCAGGGGCGCGCCACCGACGTCAAAGAAGCGCACGACTCAACGGTGGCCTGGGAGCGGCCCATGCTCCCCATTCACTACATCCAGGCCTCCTGCGGGGTCTGCCACCGCCAGGACATTCCGCAAACTCCCCAGTTGAACGAGGGACGCGCGCTGCTGGTGAAGTTCAACTGCGAGGGCTGCCACGAGCTGGAAGGCATCACGCGCCCCGCCATGATCGGTCCCGACCTGACCAACGTGGGCGAGAAGGTGAGCCGGGCGTGGATCTACAAGTGGCTGAAGGAGCCGCGCACCCTCACCGACAGCCAGGGCAACACCACCGTGGACGGCTACCTGAACGTCAAGGAGCCGCGCATGCCGAAGTTCCGGCTCAAGGAAGAGGAATTGCGCGACCTGTCGGCGTTCCTGAGTACGCAGCGCACCAAGCCCATTCCCGCTTACCACTTCAGCTCCGCCACCTTGACGAAGTGGAAAGATCCGGCCGCCGCCGCGCAGCAGGGCGAGTTGCGCTTCCGGCAGATGTTCTGCTCCGACTGCCACTCCATCGCCATGGTGCGCGCCGGCATGACCATGATGATCGGCGGCGACATCGGCCCCGAGCTCAGCAAGGTGGGCAGCAAGGTGAACCGCAACTGGCTGATCGCCTGGCTGCGCAACCCCGAGTCCTATCTGCCCAACGCCGAAATGCCGCGCTACAACTGGTCGGACGACGACCTCTATACAGTCTCGACCTACATCATGACCGACCTGACCGACCCCGACCTGCTCAAGGACGTGCCCAAGCTCGGCGCCCCCACCCAGGCTCAGATCGCGCAAGGTAAGAAGTTGTTCGTCGAGAAAGGCTGCGCCAGCTGCCACCTTATCAAGGGCATTCCGCTGCAGAAGGATTTTGGGCCCAGCCTCGCACGCCTCGGCGACAAGACGGTCTCCGAGCTTTTCTTCGGCAAGTCCACCATTCCGCACACCTTGATTGCTTACATTCACGCCAAGATCAGCAACCCGCTTTCGGTGAATCCCGCGGCGCGCATGCCGCAGTTCCACCTGAGCAAGCCGGAAACCGACGCCATCACCACCGCGCTGCTGAGCATGACCGGCAAGGCCAGCCGCCTGGAACAGGCCAAGTTGACGATTCCCGAAAAGCACCCGCAGTTCCACCCCGCGGGGCCTTTTGGAAAGATCTACGAACGTTATAAATGCTATATGTGCCATCGCTTTAACGGATATGGGGGAACGCTCGCCCCCGACCTCTCCTATGAGGGCAGCCGCGCCCGGCGCGCCTGGCTGATCGCTTTCCTGAAGCATCCCGTCACCCTGCGCCCGACCCTGACCGTGCGCATGCCGGAATTCAACCTCAGCACCCAGGACGCCACGACGATTGCCGACTACCTGGGGATGGTGATGCAGAGTCCCGACGTGGACCCCTCGAGCGTGGACCCCAAGGCTTTCACGCCGCAGATGGTGAGCCTGGGCAAACAGCTCTACTCGGTGAAGTATCAGTGCCAGTCCTGCCACACCATCGGCGCGACGGGCGGCTACGTAGGCCCGGCGCTCACCAACGTGGGCAACTGGCTGCAGCCCGCCTGGATTGAGGCGTGGCTGAAGAATCCCCAGGCGCTGGAACCCGACACCATCGAGCCGCGGCGCAACTTCACACCGCAGGAGATTACGGCCCTTACCGCTTATCTGACCACCCTCAAGCAGCACGGCGCCGCGGGAGGTGGGCAATGAGCCGCACGCGTCTTCTTCTCATCCCGGTCTTGGCCTCGTTCCTGGCGCTGCCTGCCTGCAAGCACCAGGCGGCCGCCGCCAAACCCGATCCGCTCCTCAACGCTTACGGCGTCGAGCACGACTGGAACAATCCCGACCACCTGATTCCCCTCAACTACCAGCAGACGCAGGGGAAGCGCATCTTTTACCAGCAGTGTGTCTGGTGCCACGCCGACTCGACTCCCGCCGGTCCCTCCAACCGCATGAACGTGCAGCCCACGCCTCCCCTCATCAACGA
>JBJKQV010000335.1:0-25547 GCA_046704985.1 Terriglobia bacterium | reverse complement strand
AAGCCCTGCTCGCCGAACTGGCGGAACTGCCGCGCCAGCTCGAATCGGTGCTGCAAAAGGACGACGAACTCGAGGAGCTGGCGCGGCAGTTTCATCGCGCCTCCACGTTCCTCTTCCTGGGCCGCGGTGTGCACTTTCCCCTGGCCCTGGAAGCGGCGCTGAAGATGAAGAAGGTGGCCGCCATCCACGCCGACGGCTATCCGGCCGGCGAGATGAAGCACGGCCCCATCGCCCTGCTCACCGAGGGGCTGCCGGTGGTGGTCATCGCCACCTGCGACTGGAACTCACCGGAGTCGATAGCGCGCTACGAGCGCACCGTCTCCAATATCAAGGAAGCCAAAGCGCGCGGGGCGCGGATCGTCGCCCTGGTCACCGAAGGCGACCGCGAGGTGAGCGCCATGGCCGACCACCTGGTCGTCCTGCCCCCCACCAACGAATTCCTCTCCACCTTGCTGGCCGCCGTGCCCCTGCAATTGCTCGCCTACCACATCGGCGTGCTGCGCGGCTGCGACGTGGACCAGCCGAGGAACCTGGCAAAGTCGGTGACGGTGGAGTGAGTGGCGCGCGGATAAGACAACCCACCGCACGCAGGACCCGCCATGAAACTCGTTTACTCCGACCAATACGACCTGAACCTGGGCCAGCACGTCTTCCCGTCGGTCAAGTACAAGCTCACGCGCGATAAGCTCTTGCAGGTCGGGGCCGTGCGCGCGGAGGACTTCGTCGAGCCCGAGCCCGCCTCCGACGACGACGTGCGTCTGGTACACGACGCGCACTACGTCGAGAAATTGAAAAACGCCAAGCTTTCCTACGTGGAGGTTCTGCGCCTGGAGATTCCTTACTCGCCGGAGCTCATGCGCGCCGTCTGGCTGGCGACGGGCGGCTCGATCCTGGCCGGGCGCCTGGCGCTCCGGGACGGTGTGGCCGTCAACCTGGGCGGCGGCTTCCACCACGCTTTCCCCGACCACGGCGAGGGCTTCTGCGTGCTGCACGACGTGGCCATCGCCATCCGGCGCCTGCAACAGGAGGGCGTCATTCGAACCGCCATGACCGTGGATTGCGATGTCCACCAAGGCAACGGCACGGCTTCCATCTTTGCCGCCGACCCCAGCGTTTTCACCTTTTCCATCCACCAAGCCAACAATTATCCTTACCCCAAGCCGCCCAGCTCGCTCGACGTCAACCTGCACGACGGAACGGGCGACGACGAATACCTGGCCGAGCTCGAACACGCGCTCGACACGTGGCTTCCCAAGTTCCGTCCCGACCTGGTGTTTTACCTCGCCGGCGCCGATCCCTTCCGCGAGGACCAGCTGGGCGGGCTGCGCATCTCGCTCGACGGCCTGGAGCGGCGCGACCGCATGGTGTTCGAAAAGGCGCGGGCGCTCTCGATTCCCGTGGCCGTCACCCTGGCGGGCGGCTACGCGCGCCGCGTCGAGGACACCATCCGCATCCACTCGACGACGGTGCGCGCCGCGCGGGAATTTGCCGCGCAGCCCTGAGCCTGCACGCTAACTTTCGATTTTGATCAGGTGGGTATTGAGCGACCCTTGGCGATAGCCTTCCAGGTCCAGGGTGACGAAGCGGAAACCGAGGGGCTTGAAGATCTCGACAAAGCGCCGGGCCATTTCGGGCGTCAGGGCACGCGGCAATTCTTCCGGAGCGATTTCCAGGCGCACCAGCTGGTCGTGATGGCGGACGCGGAACTGGCGAAAGCCCAGGGCGCGCAAGGCCGCTTCGCCCTGCTCGACGGTCGCCAGGCGCTCGGGCGTGACCTCCAGGCCGTAGGCGATGCGCGAGGAGAGGCACGCCGAAGCGGGACGGTTCCAGACGGGCAGCTCGGCGCGGCGCGCCAGCTCGCGGACGTCCGCCTTGGTCATCCCCGCCTCGAGCAGCGGCGCCAGCACCCGATGCTCGCGCGCGGCGCGCTGCCCGGGCCGCCAGTCGCTTTCATCGTCCACGTTCACGCCGTAGGCGACGGCGGCAAAGCCGCGGCGCGAAACCAGCACGTCGAGCTTGTCGAAGAGCTCGTCCTTGCAGAAATTGCAGCGGTCGGGCTGGTTGGCGCGGTAGGCGGGATTCGCCAGCTCGTCGGTCTCGATGAACTCGTGAGGAAGCTGGAAGCGCGCGACCACCGCCTGCGCTTCCTGCCGGTCGCGCTGCGAATAACTCGCCGAGAGCGCCGTCACCGCCAGCATGCGCTCGCCCAACACTTGGTGCGCCGCGTAAGCCAGGTACGCCGAGTCCACCCCGCCCGAATAAGCGACCACCAACGACGGGAGCTCGCGCAAATTCTCGTACAGCTGCCGCTCTCTTGTTTCCAGATCTTCCATACGATTTCCAGCTTACCGCGACACGCTCGACGCACACAACCGCTTCGCTCGTGCGGCGCCGCCGCTAGGCCGTTTCGGCCGGCAGGCGGTGGAGCTCGGCGCGCATCTTGGGAAGGCTCTGCGGATACTTCTCCTGCAAGAAGGTGATGAGCTTCTCGCGCACGTAGCAGCGCAGGTCCCAAGCCTTGCCGGAATCGCCCGCGCTCATCAGCGCGCGCAGCTCCATGGTGCGCTCGGTGGCGTTGGTGACCTGCACGTTCCAAACCTTGCCGTCCCACAATGGAGCGCTCTTGAGGATGCGGTGCAGTTCCTGCCGCACCTCATCGACGGGCACCGTGTAGTCGGTGTAGACGAACACGGTTCCCAGGATGTCGGCGGTCTTGCGCGTCCAATTCTGGAAGGGGTGCTCGATGAAATAGGAAAGGGGCACGACCAGCCGCCGCAGGTCCCAGATGCGCACCACCACGTAGGTGGTGCCAATCTCCTCGATCCAGCCCCACTCACCCTCCACAATCACCACATCCTCCAGCCGGATGGGTTCGGTGAGGGCGATCTGCACGCCTGCGACGAGGCTGGAAAGGGTGGGCCGCGCGGCCATGGCCACCACCAACCCTGCCAACCCCGCGGAGGCGAACAGGCTGACGCCGAATTGCCGGATGCTCGGGAAAGTCATGAGCATGACGGAGAGGGTGACGATGCTGATCACCACCACGCCGATGCGGCGCAGCACCTGCACCTGGGTCTGTAGCTTGCGCGCCCGCAGGTTGTCGGCGACGTCCACGCGATACTTGCCGGCGATGACGTCCTCAAAGACGTCGATGAAGGCCACCATCAGCCAGGCGACGGAGGCGATCAGGCCCAGCACCAGGAGGTGCTGGAGGGGGCGTTCAATTTCCAGGGTCAGGTAGGTGGCGGGAACCGCCAGGGAGAGCGCCAGGAGGGGCAAGATAGCTTTCATCGGCCGGCGCGCGTGCTTCACCACCGAGTCGTCCACAGTGTTGCCGCTGCGCGCAGCCATGCGCCGCCCCGCCGCGAAAATGACCGCGTGCACGATGCGCGCCAGGATGTAGGCGCCCAGCAGGATGGCGCCCGAAACGATCCATTCCTGCCAATCTTTCACAAACTGCTGCATCGCGTTCCCTCCTCAGGGAATTTCCGGGATACGTCCGGCGCACGCCGGCAGGCGCGCCCGGGCCGGCCGGGTTTGCCCCCATTATGGACGATTTGCTGCGGGTTGAGGGCTGCGCCGCGAGATTTTCCGCGGCCGGGCAGCCGGGAGTTGCGCAAGCGGCTCGGCGTCAGGAGCCGTTGCCGTTGGAGTCGGCCTGGATCAGGCAGGCAGCGGCCACGCGGTCTTCCTCTTCCAAGCTGATCAGGCGCACGCCCTGCGTGGAGCGTCCGCACTCGCGAATCTCGCTCGAGTCGAGGCGGGTGATCTTGCCCTGTTCGCTGATGATCATCACTTCCGACTCTTCGGTAACGCTCAGCACGCCGACCACCTGGCCGTTGCGCTCGGCAGTCTTGAGGTTGATGACTCCCTTGCCGGCGCGCGATTGCAGGCGGTACTCGGTGATGGGCGTGCGCTTGCCGTAACCCTTTTCGGTGACCGAGAGGATGAGCTCTTTTTCGCCCACGATCTCGATGCCCACGATGTAATCGTCCTTGCCGAGGTCCATGGCCTTGACGCCGTAAGCGGGCCGGCCCATGTCGCGCACGTCGGTTTCCGGAAAGCGGATGGCCATGCCCTGGTGGGTGGCCAGAAAGATGGTGTCGCTGCCGGTGGTGAGCTTGGCGGCGATTAGCTCATCGCCGTCCGCAATGCCCATGGCGATGATGCCGCGCGACATGGGGTTGGAGAAGTCGACCAGGCGCGTCTTCTTGATCACCCCCTGCCGGCTCACCAGCATCACGTAACGAACCGTCTGGCTGGTCGCCCCGTCGAGCACCGGCTCTTCATTGCTTTCGGGGAAATCCTTGACGGCCACGAAAGCAGCCACCTTTTCGCGCGAGGCCAGGTTGACCAGGTTCACGATGTTTTTGCCGCGTCCCGCCGCGCCCACGTCCGGAATCTCGTACACCTTGAGCCAGTGCACGCGCCCGGTGTTGGTGAACACCAGCATGTAGCTGTGCGTGGAGGCGATGAAGAGGTGCTCGACGAAGTCCTCCTGGCGCGTGCGCATGCCCAGGCGGCCCTTGCCGCCCCGCCCCTGCTGGCGATAGGTGGACAGCGGCGTGCGCTTCATGTAGCCGCCGTGGGTCACCGTGATCACCACGTCCTCGACGGCGATCAGGTCCTCGAGCTGGATCTCCGCCTGCTCCTCGATGATCTCGGTGCGCCGCACGTCGCCGTACTGCTTCTGCACCTGCTTCAGCTCGTCGGCGATCACCTTCTTGAGCACTTTGTCACTGGCCAGAATCGCCTCATACTCGGCGATCTTCTTCTGCAAGGCGTCGTACTCTTCCTGGATCTTCTCGCGCTCCAGGGCGGTGAGGCGCTGCAACTGCAACTCCAGGATGGCCTGCGCCTGGCGCTCCGTGAAGTCGAAGCGCTCCATCAGTCCCTGGCGGGCGTCCTTGGGCGTCTTGGAGGCACGGATAAGCTTGATGATGGCGTCCAGGTGCGAGAGCGCCTTGAGGAAGCCTTCCAGGATGTGGGCGCGCTCCTGGGCTTTGCGCAGGTCGTGCTGGGTGCGACGGCGCACCACCGTCACCCGGTGGTCGATGAAGAGCTGCAGCGCGTCCACCAGCGACAGGGTCTTGGGCTGGCCGTCCACGATGGCCAGCATGATCATGCCGAAGGTTTCCTGAAGCTGCGTGTGCTTGTAGAGGTTGTTGAGGATGACCTCCGGCTGCTCGCCGCGCTTCAGCTCGATGACGATGCGCATGCCGTCGCGGTCGCTCTCGTCGCGGATGTCCGAAATGCCTTCGATCTTCTTGTCCTGAACGAGCTTGGCGATGCGCTCGATGGTTTTAGCCTTGTTCACCTGGAAGGGAATCTCGGTGACCACGATCTGCTGCTTCTCTTTGGTGGGGTGCTCGATGGCCGCCTTGGCGCGCATGGTGAACTGCCCGCGCCCGCTTTCGTAGGCCGAGCGGATGCCGCCCTTGCCGTAGAGATAGGCGCCGGTGGGGAAGTCGGGCCCCGGAACCAGCGACAACACTTCGTCGAGCGTGGCGGTGGGTTTGCCCAGCAGCAGCAGGGTGGCGTCCACAATCTCCGTCAGGTTGTGGGGAGGAATCTTGGTGGCCATGCCCACCGCGATGCCGTCCGAACCGTTCACCAGCAGGTTGGGCACGCGCGTGGGCAGGACGAGCGGCTCGTCGGTGGACTCGTCGAAGTTGGCGACGAAATCGACCGTCTCCTTCTCAATGTCGGTGAGGAGTTCCTCGGCAAAGCGCGTCAGGCGGCACTCGGTGTACCGGTAGGCGGCCGCCGGGTCGCCGTCCACGGAGCCGAAGTTGCCCTGGCCGTCCACCAGCAGGTAGCGCATGTTGAATTCCTGCGCCATGCGCACCAGGGTGTCGTAAACCGCCGCGTCGCCGTGGGGGTGATACTTCTTGATGACCTCGCCTACCACGCCCGCGCACTTGGTGTAGCGTTTGTCGCTGGTGTGCCCCTCCTGGTACATCGCATAGAGAATGCGGCGATGCACGGGCTTCAAGCCGTCGCGGATGTCGGGGAGCGCGCGCCCAATGATCACGCTCATCGCATAGTCGAGATACGATTTGCGCATCTCGTCTTCGATGTTGACGGGCAAGTGCTGCGCAGCGTCCGGTGCGGTCAGTTCCTGGTCACCCATGAATACTCCTCAATTGGTTGTGCGCGGCGCCCCCGCCGCGAGAGGGCTAGGCTTGAGCGCCCCAGCTCCACAATGCTCAGATATCGAGATTCTTGACGTCCAGGGCGTTGTCCTGGATGAACTGCCGGCGCGGGTCGACCTGGTCGCCCATGAGCACGGTGAAGATGTCGTCGGCGGCCACCTGGTCTTCGACGTGCACCTGCAGGAGCACGCGGTTCTCGGCATCCATAGTGGTTTCCCAGAGCTGGTGGGGATTCATCTCCCCCAGCCCCTTGAAGCGCTGCACGGTGAAAGATTTCTTGCCCAGGGCCATCACGTGCTCGAGCAGCTCCTTACGGTCCTCGATGGTGAGCTGGCTGCCGTTGGTGGAGATGACGAAGGGGGGCTTGTCGTGGTCGCGCACACGCTTGTGGAGCTCCAGCAGGCGCTTGTAGTCGGCGCTGGAGAGCAGGTCCCAGTCGAGCGTCCGCTCGCTGAAGGTGTCGTTCCAGCAGGTGAGGAAGTAGAGGTTGTGCTCTTCGTCGAGCTTCAGGGATGTCTTCAGGCCCTCGGCCTTCAGGTCCTTGGCCACCATCTCCAGTTTGGTTTTGTTTTCGAGCTCCATCTTCTTGCCCAGCTCGGCGCGCAGCAGGGCATAGATGGGGCGCGCGTCGCCCAGGCGTTTTTCGAGCTTGTCGAACAGGTCCAGGTACTCGGCCATGGCCATCAGGAAGTTGGTCAGCTCGCCGCCCTGGAGCTTCACCTTCTGCTTGCCCTCGCCCACTTCCATCGAGTGGTCTTCGGTGGCGCGCTTCATCACCTCGCGCCGGAATTCCTTCTCGTCTCGGATGTAGCGGAGGCTCTTGGCTTTCTTGATCAGGTAGAGGGGCGGCTGGGCGATGTAGACGTGCCCACGCTCCACCAGCTCGGGCATCTGGCGGTAGAAAAAGGTCAGCAGCAGGGTGCGGATGTGCGAGCCGTCCACGTCCGCATCGGTCATGATGATTACCTTCGAGTAGCGGAGCTTGGCCAGGTCGAAATCGTCCTTGCCGATGCCGGTGCCCAGGGCGGTGATGAGGGCGCGAATCTCTTCGTGGCCGAGCATCTTGTCGGCGCGCGCCTTCTCGACGTTCAGAATCTTGCCGCGCAGCGGGAGGATCGCCTGGTAGCGGCGGTCGCGCCCCTGCTTGGCCGAGCCGCCGGCCGAATCGCCCTCCACCAGGAAGAGCTCGCAGCGCAGCGGGTCCTTCTCCTGGCAGTCGGCGAGCTTGCCGGGCAGGCCCCCGGAATCGAGCGCGCCCTTGCGGCGCGTCAGCTCGCGCGCCTTGCGCGCCGCCTCGCGCGCCCGCGCTGCGTCGATGGCCTTGGCGCAGATCTTCCGCCCCACGGTGGGATTCTTCTCGAAACCTTCCATCAGCTTCTCGTAAACGAAGCTCCCCACCGAGGATTGGATGTCGCTGTTCAGCTTGCCCTTGGTCTGCCCTTCGAACTGCGGCTGCGGCAGCTTGACACTGATGACGGCCACCAATCCTTCGCGCACGTCCTCGCCCTGGAGGTTTTCCTTCAGGTCCTTGAAGAGGCTTTGATTCTGTCCAAACTGGTTGATGGCCCGCGTAAGCGCGGAGCGGAACCCGGAAAGGTGCGTGCCGCCGTCGACGGTGTTGATGTTGTTGGCAAAGGAGAAAACGGTTTCGGCATACCCGTCGTTGTACTGGATGGCGAACTCCATGGCCACCTGGTCGCGCTCCGCCTCGCCGTAAACGGGATGAGTGTGGAGGACATTCTTGTTCTTGTTCAGGTGCTTAATGAACTCCGCGATGCCTCCCGAGTAGCGAAACTCCGCCTGCTTGTTCTTGGCGCGCTCGTCGACGAGCTTGATGGTGAGGCCTTTGTTCAGGAAGGAGAGCTCGCGCAGGCGCTGAGCGAGGGTGTCGTAGTGGAACTCGATGGAGTCGAAAATCTTGGAGTCGGGCAGGAAGGTAACCTTGGTGCCGCGGCGCTTGGTCTGTCCGGCCTTCTTGAGCGGCGCGACGGGCTTGCCGCGCTCGTAGGACTGCTCCCAGGTGTAGCCATCGCGCCAGATTTCCAGCTCCAGCCACTCGGCCAGCGCGTTGACCACTGAAACGCCCACGCCGTGCAGGCCGCCCGAGACCTTGTAACTCTTGGTGTCGAACTTGCCGCCCGCGTGGAGCACCGTCATCACCACTTCCGCCGCCGAGCGCTTCTCCTCCTTGTGCAGGTCGACGGGAATGCCGCGGCCGTTGTCGATGACAGTGATGGAATTGTCGGGGTGGACGGTCACCTCGACGCGGTCGCACTCGCCGGCCAAGGCTTCGTCCACGGCGTTGTCCACCACTTCCCAGACCAGGTGGTGCAGGCCCACCGGGCCGGTCGAGCCGATGTACATCGCCGGGCGCTTGCGCACCGCTTCCAGGTCGCGCAGGACCTTGATGCTGGCGGCGTCGTAACTGCCGTTCCCTTCCGTCTTCTTGGTCACGTCTGCTGGTTCCCCCTGGTTCGGCCGGCTCGCGGCCGGCATAACCCGTTTTCAAACTAAAACGCCGACAGGAAAGCAATTCCTCTGTCGGCCTGGCCGCCCGAGAAAAACCGCTCTGTCCTCGAATTCGTCAATCCGTGCGGCGCCTCCGCCCGTTCAAATGCGCATGGGCATGACCACATAACGATAACGGTCCGGCTGCTCGCCGCCGGGACGCAGTTGCCCGGCGCTCTGCTCGTCTTTCAACTCCAGGCGCACCTGGCCGCCATCGCCCAGCACGTTGAGGAAATCAAGCAAATACTGGTAGTCAAAGCCGATCTGCAAAGCTTCGCCCGCGTATTCGACGTCCAGGCTCTCGTGCGCCTCACCGTAATCGCCGCTCGAAGAGAAAACTTCCAATTTGCCCTTCTCGAGCTGCATGCGGATGGCGCGCGAGCGCTCGTCGGCGAGCAGCGCCACGCGCCGGATGGCTGCTGTGACATGGTCTTTTGCGAGCTCCACCACGCGCTTGTTCTCGCGCGGCAGCACCGCTTCATAATTAGGGAACTGCCCGGTGAGCATGCGCGAAATCAGCACCCGCTCGCCCAGTGAGAAGAACAGGTGGCTCTCGTCCTTGGCCAAGTTGACAGGCAGGTCCTCGTCGCAGTCCGCCAGCAAGCGCAACAGCTCACCCATCGCCTTCTTGGGAATCAGCAGGCGCAGCTCGCTTGAGAGGCCCTCAATGGCCACATCGCGTTCCACCAGCGCCAGGCGGTGGCCGTCCGTCGAAACCATGCAGACGTTGTCAGGCTTCATCAGCAGCAGAGCGCCGTTCAGCGTGTAGCGCGATTCCTCGTTGGAGATGGCAAAGATGGTCTTGTGAATCAGCCCCGCCAGCACCTTGGCGGGCAGGGTTGCCAGGGGCTTGGGAACCGCCGGCAGCACCGGAAAGCTGTCGCGAGCCATGCCCACCAGCTTGAACGAGGACCGCGCGCAGGTCACCTGCACCCAATGGTTCTCGAGCATCTTGAACTTAATTTCGGCATCGGGCAGCGAGCGAACGATTTCGAGCAGGCGCTTGGCAGGAATCGTTCCCGCCCCTTCCTTCTTGACCTTGGCCGGGCAGGTGCAGAGCACTCCCAGTTCCAAGTCGGTGGCGCTGATCTTCAGTCCCGATGACTGGCCTTCCACCAAAAAGTTCGACAGGATAGGCAGGGTAGTTTTTCTTTCCACCACACCTTGTGCCAGACTCAGTTCTTTGAGTAGCTCGGGCTTGTTGACGGAGAATTCCATATCAGTATTTTCCTATCAGGACCGTAGTAGTAGTAGGTCCTGTGAAAATGTGAAAAACGCCGAAAGGCTCATGCCTACATCGGCTTGCGCGTCCGGATGTTGTGAACAAACAGCCGGAATTGGTGCATGCCTGTGAATAACCTGCGCGGGAATTTTCTCTCCACAGTTTATTCAATTCGCCTTTTGCTTGCTCAATTCCCAAGGTCAACTCAGACTATCACTTAGCTTGTTGATAAGTCTGTTTAAATCGCGATCGCTCTTGCGAAGCTGGGCGATCTTGCCGATAGAGTGCAGCACCGTGGTGTGGTGCTTACCCCCGAACTCGCGCCCGATCTGCGGGAGCGAGGCTTGGGTCAGCTCCTTGGACAAATACATGGCCACTTGGCGCGGGTAAGCGATGGCGCGGCTGTTGTCGCGCGCCTTCAGTTGCGCCAAGGTCAGCCCGAATTCCTGGCACACTGCCTTCTGGATGTGCTCGATGGAGACGCGCCGCTCCTGCTGGTCCACCAGGTTCTTGAGCACCTGCTGGGCCAATGGCAGGGAAATTTCCGCCCCCGTGAGGGAGGAGTAAGCCACCAGGCGCACCAGCGCTCCCTCCAGGTCGCGAACGCTGGAGCGGATCTTGCTGGCGATGAACAGCGAGACGTTGTCGGGCAGCGTCACGCCCTGGGCTTCCGCCTTCTTGCCCAGGATGGCCATCTTGGTTTCCAGGTCGGGCGGCTGCAAGTCCGCCGTCAGGCCCCAGGCAAAACGCGAGCGCAGGCGCTCTTCCAGGCCGGGAATCTCCTTGGGCAGGCAATCGCTGGAGATCACCACTTGTTTTCCGGCCTCGTAGAGGGTGTTGAAGGTGTGGAAAAACTCCTCTTGGGTGCGTTCCTTTCCGGCGATGAACTCGATATCGTCCATCAGCAGGACGTCCACGTTGCGGTACTTGTCACGAAACGAGACCATGCGGTCGTAGCGCAGGGAATTGATCACCTCGTTGGTGAAGCGCTCGGACGAGACGTAGGCGAGGCGCATCTCTTTCCACTGGCTCTTGATGGTGTGACCGACCGCCTGCATCAGGTGCGTCTTGCCCAATCCCACTCCCCCGTAGAGGAAAAGCGGGTTGTAGACCTTGGAGGGCGACTCGGCGACGGCGCGCGCCGCGGCGTGCGCGAACTGGTTGCACGAGCCCACCACAAAGGTGTCGAACGTATAGCGGGCGTTCAACTGATGGTCGACGGAGTCGAAATCCAGCTTACCCTGCAAAGCTCGCGACTCTCCGTTCTCGCGGCTCTTCCGCTCCGGGGTCTCCTCGAAGACGTAGTGCACCTCCCGGAACCCCAACCGCAGGCGTTCGATGGCTTGCTGGATGAGCGCCGAGTAGTGGTCCTGAATCCAGTCCTGAAACTCCCGGTTGGGCACCTGCACTACGAGCGCTTCGTCTCCCGAGGGACCCATGCGCGTAGGGCGCAGCCAAGTCTGGTAGCTCTGGGTATTGACTTGAGTTTTGAGCTGGTTCAGGATTTGCTGCCAAGCGTTCATGACGCTTTCGAAAGGGAGAGAATGCCTTCGCTTTGGAGCGCAACCCGAGGGAGGTCCCCAACCTCTCCGGTCGGGGATGCCCCTTCCCTCGCCAAGAGTCCTCAAGGCCGGCAAACGGTTCTTGCGCCTGTCCTTCCTTTGGGCTTGAGACGTACCGAAGAGGCCTAAAGCGCCGGAAAACTCCCCCGCTCCAACTATCAAATATAGCACATTTTACGGGGTGAACCAAAGGCTTCCTGGACGCATTTTGCGCCTGCGGGCGGCCCGTGGCATACTACGCGCCAGATGTCCAACGCTTCGCCCATCCCGCGGGTTTTGGGGGTCATTCCGGCGCGCCTGGAGTCGGTTCGCCTGCCGCGCAAGCCCCTTCGCGAGCTCTGCGGCCACCCCCTGATTGCCTGGGTGTACTTCCGCGCCATCCAGGCGGCCTCGGTTGACCGCCTTGTGGTCGCGACCGACGCGGAAGAGGTTGCCGCCGCCTGCCGCGCGCGCTCCATTCCCGTCGAGATGACCTCGTCCGCGCACCGCTCGGGTACCGACCGCATCGTGGAAGTGATGCGCCGCCTGCCCGCCGAAATCTACCTCAACGTCCAGGGCGACGAGCCCATGGTCACCGGCCGCCACCTGGAATTGCTCCTCGAGCCTTTCAGCCGCGATCCCGCGACCCAGGTTTCGACGCTCAAGGTCGAGATGAGCGCTGCCCAGGCCCACGACCCCAACAACGTCAAGGTGGTCACCGACGCCTCCGGCCGAGCTCTCTACTTCTCCCGCGCCATGATTCCGCACGACCGCGACGCCTCCGGCCAGGCCGCCTACTTCAAACACTTGGGTCTCTACGCCTACACCGCCGCGGCACTGGAGAAATTCTCTACCCTGCCGCCCTCGCGGCTCGAACAGCTCGAAAAGCTTGAGCAACTGCGCTTTCTCGAAAACGGTATCCCCATCGCGGTCGCTGAGACTTCGGAGGACACCATCGGCGTTGACACGGAGGAAGACCTTCGGGCCGTGGAAGCTTGGCTCAGGCAGCAGGGCATTAGCTTCCCCGGACCGGTCAAGCCATGAATATTTACAAGGCTACGCGCGAATATGAAGCCTGGGCGGAGCAGCGGACCCGCTTCCTGAAAGACGACCTGGAACTGAAGCACCAGCGTATGCGCGAATCGCCGTTCGCCTTCTTCCGGGGCACGTTTTACCGCTGGGCGGCGCTCTGGCCGGAGGTTTGCGCGGACTACGCCCAAGCGCCCGAGGTCCTGGCGGTAGCCGACCTGCATGTGGAAAATTTCGGAACCTGGCGCGATGCGGACAGCCGTCTGGCTTGGGGCGTTAATGATTTCGATGAGGCGTACCCGCTCCCGTACACCAACGACCTGATTCGCCTGACCACCAGCGTGCGCCTGGCCGTCCAGGAACACAACGTGGGAACGGCAACGCGAGATGCTTCCGAAGCGATCCTGAGCGGCTACACTGAGGGTCTGGAGGCCGGGGGCCAGCCGTTCGTGCTGGAGGAAAAGCACCGCGTCCTACGCGAGGCGGCGATGGGCGAGCTGCGCGACCCCCCGCGCTTCTGGGAGAAGATGGATCAACTGGTGGAGGTCAAGACCGTTCCTCCCGATGCACGCAAGGCGCTGGAGGAGCTGCTGCCCGACAAGCTCTTGAGCTTCCGGGTCACCCACCGCACGGCAGGCCTCGGCAGCCTGGGCCGCGAGCGTTACGTGGCCCTGGCGGATTGGCGTGGCGGCAAGGTGGCGCGCGAGGCCAAAGCACTTTTTGAGTCGGCGGTGGTTTGGGCCACGGGGGCCAAGGGGAACGGCAAGATTTACTATCAGGATCTCCTGGACCAGGCGGTGCGCGACCCGGATCCGTTCGTGCGCCTGTGTGGCCGGTGGATCGTCCGCCGCCTGGCGCCGCACTGCTCGCGGATTGACCTGGCCGCCATGCCCAAGACCCGCGACGAAGCGCGGCTCCTCTTTGCCATGGGTTTTGAGACCGCCAACGTTCACTGGGCGACCCCTCACGCTGTTCCGGCCATTCGGGCCGACCTCAAGAAACGCCCCGCCGGCTGGCTGCACGGAGCGGCCAAGCAGATGGCGCGGGAGATACAAAAAGACTGGGACAGCTGGCGCAAGGGCGAGGGTTAGCGGGCTTTCGAAAGGGCGGGAGCGGTCACTTCTGCCCGACCAGGTACCGGCAGCCTTCAGGCCCCATGCGCGCCGAGTGCACGGTGTCGGCGGGAACGTCCACGCGCTCACCGGCCCGGTAGGTGCGCGTCTCGCCCTGGCTGGTGAGCGTCATCTCGCCTTCCAAAATGATGTGCGCGGTCGGGTTAGCGTGGGTGTGGGTGGGATAGAAAGCGTTGGGCCCGTCGTGCCACACAAAGAAATCGCCCCAGCCTTCCCGGGCGAGTTCCGCTTCCCATTCTTTGACGTCTCGCATCGTCCGCCCCCTGGACTGCGGCGGCGATTGTACAACGCCCGTCAAGTTTAGGCGCTAGAATCCTGCGCCGCCGCCCAAGCGCGGTTGCGCTTTGGGCCACGGGCCGCTAAGCTGGAGCTTCAGCCTACCTCAGGGGAGAAACGCACATGTCGACAGAACTGAAGGACAAGATCGCGGTGGTGACGGGCGCGTCGCGCGGCATCGGTTTTAGCATTGCCGAGGCGCTGCTGGCCGAGGGCGCCAAGGTTTACATCTGCGCGCGCGACGCCGGGCGCCTGAAGGAGGCGCTCGAAAAGCTGCGCCAGGGCGGCAAGGAGAACATCGACGGAATCGTCGCCGACGTGCGCCGCCACGAAGACTGCCGCCAGGCGGTGCAGGGCGCCGCCCAGCGCTTCGGCGGGCTCGACATCCTGGTCAACAACGCCGGCATCGGCGTTTTCAAGCCTGTGGACCAGATCTCGCCCGAAGAGTGGGATTCGCTCATCCAAACCAACCTGTCGGGGGTTTTCTACTGTTGCCGGGAAGCTATTCCGCTCATGCGCCAACGCGGCGGCGGGTACATCTTCAACATTTCAAGTCTGGCGGGAATCAACCCCTTCGCGGGCGGCGCCGCCTACAACGCCTCCAAGTTCGGGCTCAACGGCTTCAGCGAGGCGCTCATGCAGGACGTCCGCCACGACAACATCCGGGTGAGCTACATCATGCCGGGCAGCGTGGCGACGGACTTCAACCACGCGCCCCAATTCCGCGATCCCAACGCCGATTGGAAACTGAGCGCCCAGGACATCGCCAAGGCGGTGCTCGACCTTTACAAGTTTCCCGCCAAATCCCTGGCCAGCCGCATCGAGCTGCGCCCTTCGCGCCCACCCAGGAAAAAGTAGCGGCGATCTTGCCTGGCCACGTCCCTGCGGCTCCGAAAGTAGAGGCGATCCATGCGTCAGCCGACGGACCGCCCCTACCGTCCGAAAAGTGCTAACGCTTGGCCAGCGGCTTCTCGATTTCGCTCAGCAAGTCGGGCTTGCCTTCCTCGCGCACCAGGTGGGGGTAACGCGGCCCGCCGTGGTAGTCGAATGAAACCGTCCGGTAGTAATCGTCGTTCAGGACCAGCAAGCGCAAAGGCTGGGAGCTGTGCACACCCGCGCGCAGAGCCTGGAGCAGGATCTCGGGCGTGAACTTGCGCCCGTTGACCGCCACCACTTTCATCCCCGGCGCCACACCCGCCTTGAAAGCCGGCATGTTGATGATCGAATCCATCACTGTGCCGTCGTGTTTGAGGGTTAGACCGATCGAGTAGGTGGCGCTGACGTAGCCCCACACCTTTGCTTCATCCTTCATCAGCGGTGACTCCTGGGCGGTATAGATCAGCTTCCAACCGCTTGCCTCGATGCCGCCCAGGGGCGCCTGTGCGGAAGTGGACTCAAGCCGGGTGTGGAAGAACTTAGCCCAGTCGTAGGGCGCCACCTGGTTCAGGGCTCTCACCAAGTCGTCGAAGGTGTAGGTTTTGAGCTGCGGCCCGTCGTTGGGCCCGCCGTAGAAGAGGTGGCAGAAGTCGGTGATGGATTTCTGCCCGTGGGTCAGCCGGCGGATGGTGGTGTTGACCTCCAGCCAGAGCAGATCGCCTTCCGGGTAATAGTCGGTGGAGCGCCGCCAATTGACCCACGCGTGCGGAGCGTAGTAGAGGATCTGGGCGGCGTCGGCGGTGTCCTGGAGCGGCCGCCAGGTGCGCCCGGGGCGGCCGGGGCCCAGCTCGGCGGCCACCATGGCCAGGTAATCGCGGTAGTCCTCCGGGGTCCAGAGCCCGCTGCGCTCGGCGAGCAGGTCGCCCAGGTAGTTGGTCAGGCCTTCGTAAACCCACAGCAGGTCGGTCTTCTGCGGGGCCTCGTAGTAGGCGGGGCTCAGGTCGGCGGGGCGGCGGAACTTGCCGTTCCAGGAGTGCACGAACTCGTGGGGCAGCAGGTCGGCCATGACGGTGCGATGCGTGGGGTCGATGAGCCCGTTCTCCCACACCCGGCTGTCGTCGGACTCGTGGTGCTCGAGGCCGAAGTGCGCCACGTGGTTGCTCAGGGTGAGCAGGAAATGGTAGTCGCGATAGTGGCGGGCGCCGAACAGCTTGCCGGTTTCGGCGACCAGGTTGGTGTAGTCCTGGTGCAGCGAGGGAGTCATGTCGAGCGCCGCCTCGCTGTCGGCGGCGATGTCCATCTCGTGATGGATGGTCTCGCCCGGTGGGGTGACGTTCACCACCTTCAGGTACTCGCCGGCAATGACCGGCGAATCCACCAGGCGGTTGAGGGAGACTGGCTTGAAGGTCACAGTCCCGCTGTTCTGGCTCTCCACCGGCAGCGCGCTGCCGAAACTCCAGCCCGCGGGCAGGGTGAGTGTGGGGTGGTAGATGATTTACTGCGCGGGAACGCCGGCCGGATAGAGCACGTTCTGGTTCCAACTGAGCACCACCAGCTTGTCGGTGGCCGAGGCGCCGGCGCTGAAGCCCGACTCGGCTGCCGGCTCGATGTAGTCGAAGCTCACCTCGAGCGCCGAGACGCCCTGGGGAACGTCCACGTGATAGGTGAACATGTCGAGCAGGTCGCGCCGCCAGGGAATCAGCGTGCTGCTGCCGGGGGCGGTGATCTTCAGCCCCACCATGTTGACAATCGGCCCGGAGGGCGCGTGCTCGCCAGGAATCCATTTAGGGTAATAGAGCGTCAAGCGGTGGCCCGCCTGTTGCGGGGTAAGCGGAAGGGTCATGCGGGTATGAATGATCTTGAGAGGAGCCTGCGTGGCGTCCACGTGCAAGGTGATGTTGACGGCGCCACGCGCCGGCAGCGCCCAGGCGGCTATGAAAACCAGCCCCGCCAGCGCGGGGATTAGACGGCGACGAAGAGAGGCCATAAACATACTCCTGTTTAGGATGAACGATCCAAGAACCAGAACCTGCGAGGCTGCCCGGGGCGCAACCCCATCTTGTCGAGAGCTGACGGGCAAACCCTGAATTTGCCATTCTAGCGCCGCGCGCCCCGGCGTGCCGAATTGTTTGTGATTGCGCCCGGTTTGTGTACAATCGCTGATCGGGCGTTTCCGCAGAGAGTCGAACGGGTCCGCCGAACAACCGGTCATGTCGAATCTTCTCGAGCAGCTCAATCCCGCTCAGCGCTCGGCCGTCGAGGCCACCGAAGGCCCGCTGCTGATTCTGGCCGGGGCGGGGAGCGGCAAAACGCGCGTCATCACCTTCCGCGTCGCCCACCTGATCGAGGAGCGCGGCGTCGACGCGCGGAGCATCCTGGCGGTGACCTTTACCAACAAGGCCGCCGACCAGATGAAGGAGCGGGTGGCGGCGCTGGCGGGCAGCGGCCTCCAAGCTTGGCCGCACATTTCCACCTTCCACTCCTTTTGCGTGCGCGTGCTGCGCCGCGACATCGAGCGCCTGGGCTACACGCCGGAGTTTTCCATCTACGACGAAGACGACCAGCAGCGCCTGATGAAAAGCGTGATCGCGGAGCTGGGGCTCGGCGAGCAGTTCACCTCGCCGCGGGCCGTGCTGGGGCGGCTGAGTGCCGCCAAGAACCGCGGAATCACGCCGCAGGCTCTCTACGCCCAGGCCTCCGACCCCATCACCGAAAAGCTTGCCACGCTCTACGAGCGCTACGAAGCGGCGCTCAAGCGCGCCAACGCCCTGGACTTTGATGACCTGCTGCTCAAGGCCGTCGAGCTTTTCGAGCGCGCTCCCGAGGTGGCCGACGATTACAACCGCCGCTTCCGCTACCTGCTGGTGGACGAGTACCAGGACACCAACCGCCTTCAGTACCGGCTCATCCGCCAGCTCACCCGCCTGCACCAGAACCTCTGCGCGGTGGGCGACGAGGACCAGTCCATCTACCGCTGGCGCGGCGCCGACATCGAGAACATCCTGAGCTTCGAGCGCGACTATCCCGGCACGCAGGTGATCCGCCTGGAGCAGAATTACCGTTCCACACAGAAGATTCTGGACGCCGCGACGGCGGTGGTGAGCCGCAACCTGGCGCGCAAGGGCAAGACGTTATGGACGGACCGGGGCGCGGGCGATGCGCTGGGGCTGGTGGAGGCGCGCGACGCGGAGCAGGAGGCGGGGGTGATCGCCGAAGAAGCGGCGCGCCAGCTGGCCGCCGACTCGGAAGGGACGGTGGGCGTCCTCTACCGTACCCACGCCCAGTCGCGGCTGCTCGAAGAAGCCATGCGCCGGCGCGGGATCGAGTACCGGTTGATCGGCTCCTTCAGTTTTTACGCGCGCGCCGAGATCAAGGACGCGCTTTCCTACGCGCGCCTGGCGGAAAATTCCCGCGACGCGGCGGCGTTCCTGCGCGTGGTCAACTCCCCGCCGCGCGGCATCGGCGCGGCCACGCTGGAAGCGGTCAGCTCCACGGCGCGCGCCGGCAAGGTGACGCTGTGGGAAGCCCTCGAGCAGGAGCTCGCCGCCCGGCGCCTGCCCTCTCGCGCCCTGCGCGCCCTGGAAGGCTTTCACATCATCCTCCGCGACCTGGGTGAGGCGGCGCGGCGCGAACCGCTGGGCGAGTTCTTCCGCCTGCTGGTGGAGCGCAGCGGACTGCGGGCCGCGCAGCGCGCCGAAAGCTCGCCGGAATCCGAGAGCCGCCTGGAGAACCTGGAGGAACTGGTCAACGCGGCGCGCGAGGCCGCCGAGCGCGGCGAAACGTTGGCGGAATTCCTCGACCACGCGGCGCTGGTGAGCGAGTCGGACCAGTACGACGAAACCGCGCGCGTCACCCTGATGACCCTGCACAGCGCCAAGGGGCTGGAGTTTTCGAGCGTCTTCCTGGCGGGGCTCGAGGAAGGGCTTTTTCCCCACCAGCTTTCGCTCGGCGACGAGGCGGCGCTCGAGGAAGAGCGGCGGCTCTGTTACGTGGGCATGACGCGCGCCAAGTATCGTCTGGTGCTCACCTGGGCGCGCGAGCGGCGCTCGTATGCGCGCGAATCCTACGAGCCCACGCGCCCCTCGCGCTTTCTGGGCGAGATTCCCGGCCAGCTGGTCGAGCCCTGGACGCTGGCCGCCTCCGCGCACCCCAAGCGGCGCACCGAGTGGGCCGACGCCGCCAACTCGGCGGATGACGTCGAGCGCTTTCTCCGCCGGCGCGGGCGAGCCCCCCGCTCCCGCGGGGGCCTCACCTTCAATCCCGCGCCCCCGGCGGGGCGCTGGAAACGCGGGACGCAGGTCCGCCACCCGAAATACGGCCTGGGCACGGTTATTGATTGCCAGGGCGATGGAGAAGATGCAAAATTGGCGGTCAGCTTTCCCGGCTACGGAACCAAGAAGCTGGTAGAGCGCTACGCCTCACTCGAGAAAGTGTGAAAGGAAACGATGAACACCAAGAACATCAAGGACAAGGCGGAACGCAAGAAGTTGAAGCGCACGGCGCGCAAGAAGCGTCCGCCCAAACCCAAGCAGACCGAGCCGCGCGGCTCGCACAAGCCCAAGGTCAAGAAGCGGGGCCCGGGCCTGGCGGCACGCCGGTAGAAAGGCACGGACGGGTGGTCAGTGGCCGGGGGTTGGTGGCAAGCGCCTGCGGCGGCGCTGCGGTTTTCGCTTGCCACTAGTCACTCCCCACTGGCCGCTGTTTATAAAATGTCAAGCCAACTGCTGCGCACCAAGAGCATCGACAAGCTGCTGGCGGACGCGGAAGATCCCGCGCACCGTTTAAAGAAAACCCTTGGTCCCTGGTCGCTCACCGCGCTGGGCATCGGCGCCATCATCGGGGCCGGCATCTTTGTGCTCACCGGCACGGCGGCGGCGGGCGAAGTCCTGCAAGTTCACTCCATCATGAAGGCGCCGCTGCTCAGCGTGCTGCTGCACGGCCAGCACGCCGTGGGTACGGCGGGGCGCCCGGGCGCCGGGCCCGCCATCGCCGTCTCCTTCTTCCTGGTGGCGGTGGCTTGCGCCTTTGCGGGGCTCTGCTACGCCGAGCTCGCCTCCATGATCCCCATTGCCGGCAGCGCCTACACCTACACCTACGCGACGCTGGGCGAAATCGTCGCCTGGATCATCGGCTGGGACCTCATCCTGGAGTACGCGGTCAGCAACATGGCGGTGGCGGTGGGCTACTCGGCCTACTTCGACAGCCTGCTGCAAACCTTCGGCATTCACTTGTCACAGAAGTTCATGACGCCCATCCTCAACTCGTCGCTGCACCTGACGGGCGCCTACTTCAACCTGCCGGGCTTCGTGATCGTGATGATCCTCACGGTGATTCTGGTGATCGGCATCCGCGAGAGCGCCGAGGCCAATAACATCATGGTGGGGATCAAGCTGCTGGCCATCGTGGTTTTCGTCTTCGGCGCAGCCTCCTACATCCATCCCGTGCATTGGAAGCCCTTCATGCCCAACGGCTGGCAGGGCGTGCTGACCGGCGGCGCCATCGTTTTCTTCACCTACATCGGCTTCGACTCGGTTTCGACCGCCGCCGAAGAGACCAAGAACCCGCAGAAGGACGTCCCCTTCGGCATCATCGCCTCGCTGATCGTTTGCACGGTGCTCTACTGCACGGTGGCGCTGGTGCTGACGGGCATCCAGCCCTGGCAGTCGCTGCGCAACGCCGCGCCGGTGGCCAACGCCCTGCACGCCATCGGGCTTGAAACCCTGGAGCGCTGGGTCTCCCTGGGCGCCCTGACCGGCATGATCTCGTCGCTGCTGGTCTTCCAGCTCGGCCAGGCGCGCGTCTGGTTCGCCATGTCGCGCGACGGGCTGCTGCCGGAAGTCTTCTCGCGCGTCCACAAGCGCTTCCGCACCCCGCACGTCAGCACCTGGGTGGCGGGCTTCTTCGTGGCCATTCCCGCCGGCATCTTCGACATCGGCACGCTCGCCGATTTGTCGAACATCGGCACGCTTTTCGCCTTCATGCTGGTGGCGCTCGGGGTGCTGGTGCTGCGGCGCAAACAGCCCGAGCGGCAGCGCGGCTTCCGAGTCCCGTGGGTTCCGGTGCTGCCCATCCTCGCCGTGCTCTGCTGCCTGGTGCTGATGGCCAGCCTCCCGGTCGAAACCTGGCTGCGCTTCGTGGTCTGGCTGGTGATCGGGTTGACCATCTACTTCCTCTATAGCCGCCGCCACAGCGAGTTTGGGAGCCACCCGCGCCCGTCGTCTTCCGGCGCGGCTCCCCAGGCGCCTCCCGCTTCCGGCGGGCACTGAGGCCGGAATCGTTGTTCTGTAGTGGCGATTTTACATCGCCAGAAGAAATCACCGGGAAAGCTGCGATGGCAAACCGCCGGGCGCGGTGGCGATATAGGATCGCCGCCACCCTCCATGCCCCTCGCCGCTGCACTCGCGCGCGGAATGAGCTACAATGCCCCCGGCGGCCCGCGTCCGGGAGCCAAGGCGGGCCGCTAGCAGGGAGAAGCGTGTTGCGGCCAGCCGTCAAGCTGCTGATTTGCGGAGTCGCGCTGCTGAGTTTGGGCGGCACGCCGTCGGGTTATGCCTGGGGACCCTCGGCGCACCAACTGGTGAATTCCTGGGCGGTCGAAACCCTGCCGCCGCCGTTGCGCGGCTTCTTCCAATCCAGCCGCCAGTTCCTGGTCGCCCACGCCGACGATCCCGACGTCCAAATCAAGGCAGGCAAGGAGAAGGGCCAGAAGGTCAAGGACCTGGGCGAGCGCGAGTACATCCACCTCGACGCCTACGGCCGCTTCCCCTACCTGAAGCTGCCGCACTCGTTCGACGCGGCGGTCAAGCAATACGGCAAAGGGCACGTCAACAAAGACGGCCTGCTGCCCTGGCACATCGGCAAGCTGAGCCTGGCGCTCACCGAAGCCATGCGCGCCGGCAACTGGGACCAGGCCCGGCTGCTGGCCGCCGAGCTGGGCTTCTACGTCGCCGACGCCCACGACCCGCTGCACACTACCCTTAACTACGACGGCCAGTTGACCGGCCAGACGGGCCTCGCCCAGCGCTTCGATACCGTGCTCGTGGACCGCTTCCGGAACTTCTTCCTCTTCACCCCCCACGACGCGGTGAAGATTCAGGATCCCACCGGGTACGCCTTCGGCATGGTGCTGGAATCGAACGCCTGGGTGGACAACGTGCTGCTCGCCGACCAGCGCTCGCTCGACGACCTGCCCGGCTACAACGAGGATTACTACGACCGCTTCTATTCCCAGGTGGGTTCCATCATCGTGCGCCAGCTCAACAGCGCCGCGCACGATGCCGGTTCCTACTGGTACACCGCCTGGCTCAACGCCGGGCAGCCGGCTTTGCCGCACTAGAAGCAGCGACGAGTGACAAGTGACGAGCCAGCAAGGCGACCACTACCCGAAAAGGTCATCAGGGCTTTCTGACGTCTGGAATCATGTCTGACAATATCTCCCCCGGAAAATCCTATCTCGCCGGCCTGCCCAAGGTGGAGCTGCACCTGCACCTGGAAGGGAGCGCACAGCCGGAAACGCTGCGCGAGCTGGCCAGGAGCAAGCCCGGGCGCGCAGAAGCCGTCGAGGCGTGGCTGCGCGAGCGGACAGCGCAAGGGTTCCGCTACGGGGATTTTGATGGATTCATCCGCGCCTTTGTGGGCGTGGCGCTACTGCTCGAAGAGCCGCGCGATTACGCGCTCCTCACCCGGCGACTGGCCGAAGAGCTGGCGCGCGAGAACGTGCGCTACGCGGAGGTGACGCTCTCGGCGGGCGTGGTGCTGTGGAAGAAGCAGCCGCTGGAGGCGGTCTTTGAGGCAGTGGAGGAAGCGGCGGCGCAGGCGGCGCAGCAAGGAGTGCGCCTGGCCTGGATTTTCGACGCGGTGCGCCAGTTCGGCCCCGAGCACGCCCGCCGCGTGCTGCGCGAGGCGGCACGCTACCGCGCGCGCGGCGTGGTGGGCTTCGGCATCGGCGGTGACGAGCGGCGCGGACCCGCGGGGCTTTTTCGGGAAATCTTCCGCCACGCGCGCGACCAGGGGCTGCACACGACAGCGCACGCGGGCGAGACCGTGGGGCCCGAAAGCGTGCGCGAAGCGGTGGTGGAACTGGGCGCCGAGCGCATCGGGCACGGCGTGAGCGCCGCGCGCGACCCGGAAGTGTTGGAGCTGCTGCGCGAGCGCGGCGTGCCCCTGGAGGTCTGCTTGTCGAGCAACGTGGCCACCGGCGTCCTGGCCCGCGCCGAGGATCATCCCCTGCCCAGCCTGCTCGCCGCAGGCGTCCCCGTCACCCTGAACAGCGACGACCCGGGCATGTTTGCGACCAGCTTGCAACGCGAGTTCGAATTGGCCGCCCGGTGCTTCCACCTGCCGGAAGCGGCGCTCCTGGAGTTCTGCGCGACGGCGGTGCGCAGCGCTTTCCTGGAAGAGGCGGAGAAGCGCGCGCTGCTCGCGGAGCTTCGCGCGGCCGGGAACCGTCCGGCATCGGGGACGCCGGGAGACAAGCGATGAGCTCCCGTTTACGCGCCATCTTCCTCGACGCCGGCAACACGCTGGTTTTTCCACGCCTGGAAAAGGTAGCCGAGGTGGTGAGCGCGCTCGGTTACCCTGCCACGGTGGAAGATTTCCTCGCCGCCGAGCGCATCGGCAAAGCCCGTCTGGACGCCTGGCTGTGGCCCCTGATGCGTCAGGGTGCAGTGCCCACGGGCGTCGACCTCTACTTTTGGGGTGAATACCTGGGCGCGATCTTTGCGCGCCTGCGCATTCCCGAATCGGCACGCCCCGGGGTGCTGCGCGCGGTCACCGAGCGCTTCCGCGACATCACCCTCTGGTCGCACGTCGAGCCCTCGACCGCGCCTTGGCTGGCCGCCCTGCGCGACCGCGGATACTTTCTGGGCGTCATCTCCAATTCCATCGGCACCATGGAAGAACAGCTCGGGCGCGTGGGCCTGGCGGGCTATTTCCAGCTGATCTTCGACTCGGCGGTGGTGGGGGTGGAGAAGCCCAACCCGGAGATCTTCCGCCGCGCCCTGCGCCAGGCAGGCTTTGAGGCTTCCCAAGCGCTGTTCGTGGGCGACACCTATTCGAGCGACGTGGGCGGCGCGCAGCGGGCCGGGCTCAGCGCCGTGCTCATGGACCGCGTGGGCGCCTACCCCGACGCTCCCTGCCCGCGCATCACCGCCCTGCCGGAACTGGATAAGTTCCTGGAGCAACACCAGAACCCTTAGACGGCGCGCGGAACGACCCGTAGCTGTCCAGGTGGGGCAAAGGGCACTGGGTGAGCCTCGTGCCACACCACTGGAGCCAGACATTAAGTCCGAAATCTTTGCAGATTCTGAAAATCTGCAGCCGCAGCCCAACCAAGAATTTACAAGCTCCTTTGGACTGAGAGCGTTATAGGGTTTGGTGACAGAATGCGCCTCTGTCTTGGAGCGCTCGCCATTACAGACAATTAGTCGCTATTGACAATCCTTCGGCAACGAACGTGCTCCGTATAGTTGCCTGACGGACTAATTGGGGGAGGTGTGTCCATGGAGAATCGCAAACGCCACGCGCGCAAGGAAGACTACCGCGTTCGCACTCACATGATTCACGGCAACTTCGAGAGCAAGAAATGGGACTATTCCCACCACGTGGTTCCGCCCGTGTCGCATTCCAGCACCTTCCGGCTGAGCTCGCTGCACCGCGGGGCGCAGGGGTTTGTGCAGTTCGCCTCGGCGGAAGAGGCCCTGAGCGGGCACATTCCCACCTACATTTACGAGCGCCTGGACGAACCGACGCGCGCCATGCTGGAAGAGAACCTCGCCTACGCGGAAGGGGGCGACATCGCCATCGCCACGGCGAGCGGCATGGCGGCCATCAGCGCGGCGCTGGGCTCGGCGCTGCGCCAGGGTCAGGAAGTGCTGGCGCACAACATCATCTACGGGTGTACCTACAGCCTGATGACCAACTGGTTGCCGCGCTTCGGTATCGAGGCGCGCTTCACCAACTTTATGGAGCCCGAGAAGCTGGCCGCGACCATCCGCCCCTCGACGCGCGTCCTCTACTTCGAGACGCCCATCAATCCCACCATGGAGTTGATCGACATCGCCGCCGTGAAGCGCGTCGCCGACAAGATCAACGCCCAGCGCGAGGGCGCCGACCGCTTGGTGATCGTCGTGGATAACACCTTCGCCACCCCCATGTGCCAGCGCCCCCTCAAGCTGGGGGCCGACATGGTGGTCGAGAGCCTCACCAAGGACATCGGGGGCTTCGGCACCGACATGGGGGGCGCGGTCACCGCTTCCGCCGACTGGTACAACCACCTGATGCTCTTCCGCAAGGATTTCGGCGGGGCGCTCTCGCCGCGCAGCGCCTGGGCGGTGCTGGTCTACGGCCTGCCCACCCTGGCGGCGCGCCTGGCCAACCAGCAGAAGACCGCTCTGCGCGTGGCCAAGTTCCTCTGCCAGCACCCCAAGGTCGCGCAGGTCAACTACCCCGGCGCCGACTGCTTTGTCCAGAAGGAGCTCGCGCACCGGCAAATGACCGACCCGGAGGGCAAGTTCGCCCCCGGCTGCATCCTCTATTTCGTGCTCAAGAACCCCAACGGCAGCGCGTCCAAGGCCGAGAAGCTCGTGGACTACCTGGCCGAGCACGCCTACACCATCACCCTGGCGGTGAGCCTGGGGCAGATCAAGACGCTCATCGAGCACCCCTTCTCGATGACCCACTCGGCGCTGCCCGACGAGCAGAAGCGCGTCATCGGCATGCACCCGGAGGGCATCCGGCTCTCCATCGGCTTGGAAGACTACCGCGACATCCTGCACGACCTGGAGCTGGCGCTGGAAAAGGTCTAAAG
>JBJKQV010000334.1:0-4673 GCA_046704985.1 Terriglobia bacterium | reverse complement strand
TTCGCTTTCGAAAACGCCTACCGCCTGTCCGCCGGTGTTGACTATTACCAGGGGGCGCGCGGCGCGCTGCGACAGGGCGTGCAACGTGCGCGCCACCACCTCCTTGCCCGTGCCGTGCTCGCCGGTGATGAGCACGTTGGCGTCCGAGGGAGCCACGCGCCGCATCACTTCCAGCACCGGCTGCATGGCGCGCGAGGCGGCGATGAGCGTGGGTCCTTCGGCGCGCAGCAGGCGGTTTTCGGCCTCCAGCAATTCGCCGCGGCGCAGCGCCCGGCTGAGCTCAATCTGGGTGCGCACGATGCTGAGCAGGCGGGCGTTGTCCCAGGGCTTCTGCACGAAGTCGCGCGCCCCGCGCTGCATCGCCTCGACCGCCAGCTCCACCGTGCCCCAGGCCGTCAGCACCACCACCGGCAGCGTGCTGTCCAGGGCCTGCAAGCGCGTCAGCAGATCCAACCCTTCCTGCCCGGAGGTGGTGTCGCGCGTGTAGTTCAGGTCCATCAGGAGCAGGTCGAAATCGCGCGCTTCCAGCGCCGCCAGCAAGCGTGCCGGCGAGGTGACGGTCTCTGTCTGGTAGCCCTCGCCCTTGAGCAGCAGGCGCAGGGCTTCCAGGACGTCCGTCTGGTCGTCGGCCACCAGGATGCGCGGGCTGGGATGGGCACTCATGGCGTTCGCGCCTATCTTAGCGCGAAAGAAAAGCGGTCAGTAATCAGTTTTCAGCTCTCCGCCGTCAGTTTTCAGTGAAAGCAGGCAAGCCGGTCAAGGCCGGCAGGGGAATTCAGTCTGTTCCTTACTGACGACTGAAAACCGAGGGCTGAAAACGTTATTCATACCTTAGCGCCACCATCGGGTCCACTTTGGTTGCGCGCCGAGCCGGAATATATGTGGCCAGCAAGGCTACGGCAGCGAGAAGAATCGAAGCGGCAGCATATGTTGCCGAATCGGTCGTGCTCACACCGTATAAGAAACTTCCCAGCAGCCGCATGAGCGCCAGCGAAAGGGCAACACCCGCCGAAATGCCGGCAAGTGTTAACACCAAACCCCGGCCCAGCACCAGACTGAGCACGTCTTGCCGCCGGGCGCCGAGCGCCATACGAATTCCGAGTTCATGCGTCCGTTGCGCCACCGAGTAGGCCATCGAGCTGTAAAGCCCCACCGCGGCCAGCAACAGCGCCAGCCCTCCGAGCACGCTCAGAAAACTTGCGCCCATCTTCTGAGCGTAAAGGGTGTTTTTGACGTGCCGGCTGAGCGGCACGGCGTCAACTATCTTCACGTTGGGGTCAACGTCCTGTACGTCCCGCCTCATGGTAGGGATGGCCGCATCCGGATCGCCCGACGTCCGAACGTAAAAGGCCAGGCCCATGTCCGCGCGGTACACCTGCCGGAAGGGCACGTAGAAGAAAGGCGTGGGGTTCTCGGTGAGCTTATTGTACTTGCTATCCCTGGCCACGCCGACCACGGTGAACCAGTTGCCCCAGCCGTTCACCTTCCGGCCGATAGCCTCCTGCCTGCCAAAGAATCGCCGGGCGAAGGATTCATTGACGATCATAACGAGTTGTGATTTCAGGTCGTCCTGCCGGGTAAAGTCGCGCCCTTCGAGAAGCGGAATGTGCATCAAGCCGAAGTAGCCGGGGGAGACGACGGCGCGATAAATCTTCATGTTCTCGTCGGGCGCGGGGACGTATCCCTGAACGCGCACGGGCTCCCACCATCCCGCGAACGTTCCGAGAGGCTCGACGTCGGAATACGCAACGCTTTTGACGCCCGGCGCGTTTTCAAGCTTTTCGCGCAAACGCTCGCAGAAAGCCTTCCTCTGCTCGAGGTTTTGCCCGCTTGCATTGATGAAGAAACGGGTCATAAGCACGTGGTTGGGGTCGAACTCAGGGTTGACATTCTGCGTCGCTTCGAAACTGCGCGCCAGCAGTCCCGCCGAGACGAGGGCCACGAGCGCCATGGTCATTTCCGCGACCACCAGCGCACCGCGCAGCCGCCGCGACTCCCGTCCCACCGAGCCGCCTCGCCCGCCATCTTTCAAACCTTTACTCACATTGGCTCGCGTGGAGTGGATGGCCGGCACAAGGCCGGAGAGCAGCGCGGCAACCACGCAAGCCAAAACCGCGAAAGCCAGAACTTGCCGGTTCAGGGGAGCGTTCAATGAAATCCAGGAGTAGCCTGGAGGCACCAGGGACTGGAGCGCTCCGCTCAACCAGACTGCCAGACCCACGCCGGCTGCGCCCCCGGCGCCCGCCAGCAGTGCACTCTCCGTAAGGATCTGGCGCGCCAGACGAAAGCGCCCGGCGCCGAGGGCCAGGCGTAAACTGAATTCTTTTTGCCGCGCGCTGAAGCGCGCGAGCAGGAGGTTTGCGACGTTGGCGCAGACGATCAGCAAAACCACCAGGCAGACGGCCATCAGAATCTCCAGCGGCCTCAGAAGCAGACTTTGTGCTCCGTACTGCCATTTCCAAAGAGGGACCAGCTTGGCGGTGATGCCCGCGTCTTGGGGGATGTTCGCCTTCGACATGCGCAGTGCCAGTGCGGAGATTTCCGCGTTCGCCTGGGCCATTGTTACCCCAGGTTGCAAGCGCGCGATGCCGGATATTTGGCGCGTGCCCCGGTCCGCGAGCATCCACTGGCCCACACCTTGAAGCTCCGGGTGCATCATGTAGGGTACCCAGAGGTCGCAGGCCACTCCGGCGACCGCGCCCCGGAATTGCGGCGGCGCAACGCCGAGGATCGTCAGGTCGTGCTGGTTTACCCGAATCGTCTTGCCGACGATTTGCGGATCCGCCCGGAAGTGAACTCGCCACAGGCGGGAGCTGAGCACGGCGACGGGCGACCCGTCGGGCTTATCCCCGACCTCGGCTTGGGTGAAAAAGCGCCCCAAGACCGGCTTGACACCGAGGACTGTGAAGTAATTTCCAGAAACCATTTCGCCCGCCAGCTGTTCGGTTTGGTCTCCCTGGCCGACGCTCAGAGGGGTAAGTTCCGTGGTGGCCAGGCCGGCGAGCAGCTTGAGGTGGTCACGATAGTCCCGGTAGTCGGGGTAAGAGAGGCCGACAAAGTCATCGTGACCGGCGAACGTTTCGAACGCCGCCAACTCTTGCGGCCTTTCCACGCCGGGGAGCGGCCGAACAAGAACACCGTCCACCCAACTGAACACGGTGGTGCTCGCGCCGATGCCCAGCGCCAGCGTCAGGACGGCCACCGCCGTGAAGCCGGGATTCTTGCCCAGGACCCGCAGACCGTACCTCAAGTCTTGGAACAGTGCTCTCAGGGATCACCTCCGTGCGAAGGCCGGCAATTTGCCAACTACGGGAACACACTGCCCGCCTTTGAAGCCGTGCACGCGAAATTGCCGATTGGCAATTCCCAATTCAACGTTCGCGATTCCGAGTCTTCCTACCGGCCGATCACCCAATCGTTCGATGGCTCAACTTTTTTTGAGCCATCCGTCCTGCAATTCGATGACGCGGCTGCCGTAGGCCGCCCAGCGCTCGTTGTGGGTGACCTGAACAATGGTGGCGCCTTCGCGGTTGAGCCGCTTGAACAGCTCCATGATTTCCTCCCCCTGAGTCGAGTGGAGGTTGCCGGTGGGCTCGTCGGCGAGGATGAGCTTGGGGTCGGCGATGACGGCGCGCGCCACGGCCACCAGTTGCTGCTGCCCGCCGGAGAGTTGGCTGGGGAACAGATCCTTCTTGCCCACGATGTGGAAGCGGTCGAGCGTGTCGGCCACCAGCGCCTGGCGCCGCGCCGCCTTCACGTCGCGGTAGGAGAGCGGGATGTCCAGGTTTTCGGCGACCGTGAGGTTGTCGAGCAGGTGGTATTGCTGGAACACGAAGCCGATGTATTGGCGGTTGAGCGCCGCGCGCTTCTTCAGGTTGAGCTTGTGCACGGCTTGATCAAGGAAATGGTATTCGCCGCTCCATTCGCCGTCCAGCATCCCCAGGATAGCCAGCAAGGTGGACTTGCCGGCGCCCGAGGGGCCCATCACGGTGAGGAATTCGCCTTCCTGAATTTCCAGGTTGATGCGCCGCAGGACGTAATAGCGCGTGGCGCCGGCAGGATAGGATCGTTCGAGGTTCAATAGTCTTATCATCGTTGGTTCCCAAGACTGAAAATTGACGATTTACGATGGACGATTGCCGCCGGGACGGGAGCGTTTTTCCTGCTACGGATCGCGCTGCGCGCCGTCTTGCGCGCTGCGACGACGATAGCCAGCGGCTCATTCGCCTCCTTGAGCAGGCCGTTCAACCGCTCCGGTTTGACCCGGCCGGACTCTTGCAACAGCTCCAGGCAGTAAAGCGTTTCGTCGGTTTCCTCTACCGCGATGGAAAGCTTGGCGACGAAATCAGCGTGAGACTGCGCGCGGCAGGCTGCCCGGTAATTTGCTCCCACCGAGGTGGCGCAACGCAGAAGTCGCCTGCCGACCACCTGGCCGGCCAGACCCCTCGGCAGCGCGTCCACAAGCTTCATGACGCGCAGCGCAAAAGCCTTTGTCCGGCGCTTCATCTCCTCGGGAGTCAAAGTTCCGTGCCCCTTCCACGGTCAAGCTGGACGCCCGTGGAGCCTCCCTTTCAATCGTCAATCTACAATCGTCAATCACTCGTACCTGAGCGCCACCATGGGGTCCACGCGCGTGGCGCGGTGTGCGGGCAAGTAGCACGCGGCGATCGCCA
>JBJKQV010000333.1:0-2793 GCA_046704985.1 Terriglobia bacterium | reverse complement strand
TCGCACAGGCAGAGAACAAGGCAGTGAAGAGTGAAGGGTGAACAGCAAGAGACCGGAGCGTGGGCGGCCTACAACGGTTTCTTTCCGCTGTTCACCGTTCACTCATGGCCTTCTCGAATCATCCGTTGGAAGTGTAAGTAGATGCTAATCGGCAGAGTCATCGGCGACATCGTCGCGACGCAGAAGGCCCCCAGCCACGAGGGGCAGAAGATTCTGATCGTGCAGCCGCTCAACCTGGACGGCACAGCGCAGGGCGACGTGGTGCTGGCGATGGACGCGGTGGACGCCGGGGTGGGCGACCGCGTACTGGTGGCGACCGAAGGCTGGGGCGCCATGACCGCCGTCGGGCGCCCGAATTCTCCCATCGACAGGGCCGTGGTGGGAGTGGTGGATTCCGTGAACCTGGCCGAATGACCCGCCCTGGCCCGATTTGAAGGCAGGAAACCTCCCCCGCCGAAGATTCATCTCATTACAAGGGGACCACCCGACAAGGTGTGTGCGATGAGAAAACTGGCTCTAATCCATGGTGTGTTGTCGGTGTTGCTGTTGGGTGCCACCGCAGGGGCGCTGGCCGGCGACACGCCCGCCGCCGTCAAGCCCTGCTCGCAGTCCAAGGACAAGATGGACGACGTCTACTGCATCGGCGACCGGCGGGTGGCGCACCGCAGCATCATCTCGCAGAGCAAGGAAATCGCCATCGGGCAGGAATACGCCAAGCAGATCGAAAAGCAGTCCAAGATCATCAAGGACCCGGTGATCACGGAGTTCGTGAACCGCGTGGCGCAGAACATCGCGCAGAATTCCGACGTCAAGATTCCCATCACCGTGCACGTGATTGACTCGCCTTCCATCAACGCCTTCGCGTTGCCGGGCGGGTTCATCTTTGTGGACACGGGGCTGATCAAGGCGGCGGGAAGCGAAGCGCAACTGGCCGGGGTGCTGGCACACGAGATCGCGCACGTGGCCGCCAACCACTGGGGCTCGCAGGAAACCAAGCGCACTCTGCTCCAGTACGCAATGATCCCGCTCATCTTCACGCCCATGTCGTATCCCGTCTACATCGGCATCTCGGAAGGGCTCAACTTCGGCATCCCTCTCGCCTTCCTCAAGTTCAGCCGCGGCGACGAGCAGCAGGCCGACTTCCTGGGCCTGCAGTACATGTGGAAGGCCGGATACGACCCCAAAGCCTACCTGGCCATGTTCTCCAACATCATGCAGCAGCAGCGCCGCGACCCGGGCAGCGTCCCCAGCGTCTTCATGGACCATCCGCCCACCACGGCGCGCATCATCGCCGCGCAGAAAGAGATCCAGACGATTCTCCCCAAGCGCCCGCAGTATCTGGTTTCGACTTCGGAATTTCAGCATGTGCAGCAGCGCCTGGACAGCCTGCTGGGGCAGATGAAGCTTCGCCGTCACGGCAAGCATCAGCCTACCCTGGAGAAAACCCAGCCCGCTTCGCAGAAGAAGGGCAAGCAGGCTCCGGTTAGCGACAAGCCGCCGGTGCTGCGCCGCACGGGCCCCTAGGGGTCCCGGCGCCGGGCTCGCCAGGCTGCGGCGGGCCCGGCGCAAATCTCTAATCCGACAAGTTCTTGGGCGAAGCCCTTTCCAGCAATCCCACCAGCCGGCGCGCCGAGCGCGGCACGCCAACTTTCCCTTCCACAATTTGCCTCGCCGACAAGCTGCGGCCGTAGAGCTGGCGGTTGGCGTCGTCGTCGGGGCGAAGCGTGGAGCCTTCCAGCGACACGCCGGCAAACAGCCCGCGCGAGCGAGAATAACTGAGAATCTCGGTGTGCATCAGCACGTCGGTTTCGGCGGTGGCGGTGCGCCCCTTGGGGCCTCCCGCCGCCGAAACGTCGGCGCCCAGCTTTACTTTGCTCTTCAGCAGCGAGCGCACCCCGTTGGGATTCATGATCAGCAGCACATAGTCGTTGGCCTGCCCGCCCAGTTGCAGCCCGAAGCTGCCGCCCTCCAGGCGGTACATCGCCGGGGCACCCCAGGGGCCGCGGAAGTCCCGCCCGCTGCGGCAGACCATGGCGCCGCGCCCGTAGCTGCCCCCGAAGCCGAAGGCCAGCTTTTTGACGGAAGGAATCACCACCACGCACTCGGCTTTGTTGAGCAGGTCTTTGGGAATGCCCTCGGGAATGCGCAGGATTTCGCTCAGCACTTCCGCCGAAGCTTGCAGCCGCGCGTCCGCGTCGCTGGCCGCCAGCGGCAGCGCCGTCAGGAGAACCATCAACAGCGTCAGGATTATCGATCGCCTCAAGGGAATTTCTCCTCTCCTCGTCGTCATGGGCGGCCGCGGCTCGTGCCCGCACCTCGCCTTGTCCTTGGATGCAAAATCGCCGCGCCGGAAGTCGCCCTTCCTGCGCGCGGCAGACTACATGCACCAGTAAGGCAAGCCGGCTTCCAAATGCGACCGCCGCAAGCCGCTTATTCAACATCACTTAAGAAACAACGCCGCAGCCACCGGAGGTAATTATTACATGCCGACGCCAGCGCGCGGCGGCGCCATTGGGCAAACGTCCTGAGCCCGGGCCGCAGCCCCGCCGGGCCGAGCGCCTTACGTTTTCCCCGCCCGCAGTGATAAAATCGCTGGGCATGGCGGCGACCTCGCGCGCTTCCTTTCGAGTCATCGGCGTGGACCCCGGGCTGAACCTGACCGGCTACGGCGTGGTGGAGTGGGCGGACGGGCGGGCGCGACAGCTGGAAGCGGGAGTGATTCGCCTGCCGCGGGGCCGCGGCGCCAACCAGCCGGCGCGCCAGGAGGCGCTTTTAAAAGGCCAGGAACAATAG
>JBJKQV010000332.1:0-2985 GCA_046704985.1 Terriglobia bacterium | reverse complement strand
TCCCCGCCCCGCGCCCGCGCCGCCCGAGCGAGCTTCACTACCTGGCCGCGGCGGTCATCGAGCGCTCCGGGCGCCTGGCGATGGTGCGCGGGCTCGACGCCGGATTGCTCGCCGGTCTGTGGAATTTCCCCAGCGCCTTCGGCGCCTCGCCGCGCCAAGCCCTCGAGGGCCTGCGCCTGAAGCTCCAGAGCCTGGCGGCCGGTCCGGTACGCATCGCTCCGCCCCTCGACCGGGCCACGCTCCGCCACCAGATCACCCATCGCGACATCCGCGTCGAGGTCTACCCCGCGCGCGCCGTCTTGCCGCGTAGCGCCGATTCGCTGCGCTGGTTCCGCGCCGGTGATTTGGAACGTGCCGCGGTGTCGCAGTTGGCGCGCAAAATCGCCCGCCGGCTCGAAGCCGCCCCTCGCGCCGCGCGCGCTTCGGCGGTAAGATAGGAAGCTGAGCCGCGCCTCACCCGGCGTCCCCATGGCCTTCAACGCCGCCCAACTTGCCCCCGCCCCCACCAAGCAATCGCGCATCAGCGTGCAACGCTACTTCGAAATTTCCCTGCTGCTGATGCTGGGCACGGCGTTTTTCACCGTCGCCGCAACCGGCAAGCTGGACTTCATCTCCATCGCCGTGGTGACGGCCGCGCTGCTGCTGCGCCTGTGGAGCTACGCGCGCGAGGCGGACTGGTCGCTCGGGCCGCGCACGGTCACGCGCCTTTCGATCTTCTATCTGCTCTTCTACGCCCTGGATTTTCTCATCTTCGCCCCCGGCCCTTCGGACCTGGACCGCATGTTGCAGGCGACCGTCCACCTGGTCCTGTTCACGGCGGTCATCAAGGTTTTCTCGGCGCGCACCTACCGCGACTACGCTTACCTGGCCACCCTGTCGTTCATGATGATGCTGGCGAGCGCCATCCTGACCGTGGACACGCTCTACCTGATCTGCTTCACGCTCTACCTGCTGTTCGCCATCTCCACCTTCATCAGCTACGAGATCAAGCGCTCATCGGAAGCCGCCTTTGCGGCGCCCGAGGGGCCGTTCGCGGCGCCGGCGCGCAACCGCTCGGCGCTCGAAAACGCCCTGATCAGCGTGACGCTGGGCTTGGGGGTGGCCATCGTGGCGCTCGCTTCGGTGCTCTTCTTCGTCATCCCGCGCTTCCACACCGGCTACCTGACCGGCCTGGGCGCCGGCCGGCAAAACATCACGGGGTTTTCCGAAACCGTCAACCTGGGCGACCTGCGGCAGATCCTCCGCTCCAACACCGTGGTGATGCGCGTGCTGCCCGACGGCGACCCGCGGCGATTTCAGGGCATCAAGTGGCGGGGCATCAGCCTGACCAGCTTCGACGGCCGGCACTGGTACAACGACAACACCCAGCAATCGGTGGTGCAGCCCGCTTACAGGACCCGGGGGAACGAGCGCCATTACCTGCTGCCGCCTTCGCCCGGCGCCCCCGAAACCCTGCGCCGCCCGCTCGAGTACCGCGTGCTGCTGACGCCGGTGACCACCGACGTGTTGTTTGCCGCCGCCGTCCCGCGCCGCGTGACCACTCGCCTGCGATTTCTGAACGTGGACGAGACGGGCTCACTGCACAATCCCCTGCACTCCAACGCCCCGGTCGGCTACGACGTGGTCTCCGACGTCGGACTGCCGCCCCCCGGCGCGCTGAGGACCGCTTCCACCGTCCTGCCGCCCGAGGTGCGCTTCATCTATCTGCGCCTGCCCGACCAGATGGACCCGCGCATCACCGCCCTGGCCCGCCAGGTGACCGCGCACGCCGACAACAATTACGACCGCGCGGAAGCCGTCGAAAAATACCTGCGCAGCCACTACGGTTACTCGCTCAATCCTCCTTCCATCGAGCCCCAGGACCCCGTGGGCAGTTTTTTGTTTCGCTCCAAGGAGGGCTACTGCGAATATTTCGCCGCCGCCATGGCGGTGATGCTGCGCACGCTGGGAGTGCCGGCGCGCCTGGTGAACGGTTTCCAGACGGGAACCTACAACCGCGTGGGCAAGGATTTTGTGGTGCGGGCGCGCGACGCGCACAGTTGGGTGGAAGTTTACTTCCCGGGCTTCGGCAGGATTCCCTTCGACCCCACGCCTCCCGACCCCAACGCCGTGGCGGCGAGCGGCTGGGGGCCGCTCGAGGATTACATGGACGCCATCAACGTCTTCTGGAGCGAGTGGGTGATCAACTACGACTTCGCGCGCCAGGTGCAGTTGGCGCGCCAGGTCGACGACAGCGCCCGCACCATGCAGGCGCGCTACAAGCAGCGCCTGCGCCGGGCGCGCTACGGCGTCATCCGCGCCGCTTACCGCATGGAAGACTGGCTGATGACCCACAAGGCGCTCGTGCTGCTGATCATGATGGGCATCTTCGCCGCCTTGCTCCTGGAGGGCCGCGCCTCGTCGCTCGCCGAGCTGCGCTTCCTGTGGGCATGGAGGTTCCGGCGGGACGACCTGCACCTGGGCCCGCGCGAGGCGTCGTTCGTCTACCAGCGTTTTCTGCGCGTCATGGCGCGCAAAGGGTTTCGCAAACCGCCCGCGCAGACGCCGCGCGAGTTTGCCGCGCAATTTTCGGGCAGCGGCTTGAGCCGGCCCGTCGACGAGTTCACCGGCGCCTACAACGCCTTCCGCTTCGGCCGCACGGCCGTCTCCCTGCCCCGGCTGAGGCAGATTCTTGAACAGCTCAAGAAATCCTGATGTGGATGCGTTTCCGCTGGACCGCCTGGGGCAGATTCTTGAACGGCTCAAGAAGGTACGAGCGCAGGGCGTCTCACTTGATTTGCCTGCGGCAACTGCTGGAACAGCTCGAGAAGGGTTGAGCGCGGAGCCGCCCTACGCCGCGCGCGCTGCGCGAACAGCTGTGGCATGATTGAAGATTCGAGATTACAGATTCAAAATCGAAAAAGATGGACCCGGAGGCACTCCCAGGAAACTTGTTTAGCCTTTAGCCTTTAGCCTTTAGCCTTTAGCCTTTAGCCTTTAGCCTTT
>JBJKQV010000331.1:0-12444 GCA_046704985.1 Terriglobia bacterium | reverse complement strand
TATTGACGTAGGTGACGTTCGCCTCGCGGACGTCGCGGGGAGGGGGCACGGCCTCCTCGAAGGGGGGAAAGGCGGCGGGGCGGAGCCGGGCATCCGCGAAGGTCCAGTACGTATACTGGGCGCAGTTCTCGCAGCGGCGCACGATCATGCCCGTGGAGGCGAGCACGTCCTGTTCCAGCGGGCTGACCGGCCACGACCGGGCCGCGGATGAATCCCACCAGGGATTGCAACCGCTCGCGGGTCACGGGTTTGCCCAGCACGGCGGTGGCTCCGGCCTTGAAGCCTTCCCGCACCGTCTCTACGTCCGCATGGCCGGTGAACAAGGCGATGGGAGCACGGGCATTGAGGGTGGAGGAGCGGGCGCGGCGCGTCAACTCAAAGCCGTCGAGGTGGGGCATGGAGACGTCCAAGATGATGCCGTCAAACTGGTCGTGCTCCAGGCTTTCGGCCGCTTGGCGGCTGTCGTCGAGAGCAATCACCTCGTCGCCCAGCGGGCGGAGCGTCGCCTGAATCAACTGCAGGATGGCGGGTTCGTCATCTACAAATAAAAGTCGCATGGTTCATACCGTCCTTTGGTGACATTCTCTTGCTCGGGCGCTGTCATCCCGGCAGAGTTCACATCGCTCGAACGCTCCCCCCAATCAAAGGCAAAGCCGCGGCGGCCGAAGACCTATCCAAGCCGGCCATCGTCTGCACCTTTAGGGCGATTTCATGCTCCAGAGACCTGGCGCGCACCCCGCGCCCGTAACGGATCTCTTCCAGGGTCTGATCGCTGATGCGCTGGAAGGTCTCCACCACCCGGGGATCGAATTGCTTCCCCGCCTCGCGGGTAATCTCCTCCCGCGCGGCGTGGTAGGAGAGGGCGCGGCGGTAAGGCCGGTCGCTGGTCATGGCGTCCAACGTGTCGGCCACGGCAAAAATGCGCGCTCCCAAGGGAATCTCTTCGCCGATCAGCCCTTGCGGATAGCCGGTGCCGTCGTAATGCTCATGGTGGGTAAGCACGATCTCCGCGGCGCCGCTCAGAAAGGCCACGCGTGAGACCAACTCGTAGCCGATGCGCACGTGGCTGCGCATGATTTCCATCTCTTCCTCGTTCAGCTTGCCGGGCTTGCGCAGGATGGCGTCAGGGATGCCGATCTTCCCGATGTCGTGCAGGAAGGCGCCCCGGGCAATGGTGGTCACCTGCTCGGGCAGGCAACCAAGGCGGCAAGCGATCTCCACGCTCGTGCGCATGACGCGCTGCGAGTGGCCGGCGGTTTCGTCGTCGCGCAAGTCCAGGGCGCCGCCCAGCGCTTCCAGGGTTTCATCGTAGGTGATCACCACGCGGCGCATGGCAGCTTGCCACTGCCGGGTGCGCTGGTCCACGGTCTCTTCCAGGACTTCCCGGTGGTGGGCCAACTCGCGCTCCAGGCCCTTCTTGCCCAACGCCCGGCGCAGGCTCTGGGCGACGTCGTCGACGCGAAAAGGTTTCACCAGATAGTCGTCACAACCTTCCTTCATCGCCTCGGTAGCCTGCTGGACGTCGTTAACGCCGGTGGCCATCAGAAATACCAGGAAGGGTCGGGTGGGGCGAATCCGGCGCAGCAGGTCCAACCCCGACAAGTCCGGCATGCGCAGGTCGGAAACCACCACGTCGAATTCCGGCGAGGCGAGGCGTTGCAGCGCCTCCTCGGCGGAGGTGCAGCTTTCGCACTCGAAATCCCGCGTGCGCAGGGCTTCACGGAGGAAGGTGCCCACGGCCGGTTCGTCGTCGACGATCAGAACCTTGGTCTTGTTCTCCGGAAGGTCCGTGGACTGCCGCCCGTTCTTCTGTTCCGCGGCTTGAGAAAGGTGCATTTTGGCAACGCTCGTCATCTCAGTCATCTTTTCCTCAGTTTCCGGCCAAGTTAAGCTCCGGCTCGATGTCGTTAGGGACGGCCGCGGCGAGGTCCTCCGGCAACAGGGAGCGGACCTTCTCTTCCATTTCGCGCGCGGTTTTTACATCGGCAGGGTAATTGATCGCTTCGAGATCGAACTCGAATCGCTGGTTCACACCGGAGGCGTCGCTGAGCCCATCCGCAAGGCGGTGGGCTATGGACTGCATGACCGGCGCGCCGACACCCGGCAGGACGATCCCAAAGAAGCCCGGACCAAAAGAGTAGAGCGAATCTTCGCGACGCAGCTTGCGCGCCAGAGTTTTCAGCGCGTCGCCATACGCCACCACCGTGCCCGACACTTCCCCCAACTTGCTGCAGGGCCGAACGGCCACGGTCAGCAGAGAGAGCGGCTGGCGGGCGTTGAAGGCGCGGCGAAATTCCATGGCCAGGGCGTCCTTAAACCGGTCCAGCCCGGGTAGCGCCCCCAGCATGTCCAGACTGGCTTGCTGGCGGAGCCTTTCCACCCGATGGTTTTCGCGCGTCAGACGCCGGCGTAGCTGCCGAATAACGATTTGGCGGTCGACAAAATAACCGAGCATCAGGACGGAAAGGGCGCAGAAGGCGAAAAATAGATTGCGCAGCTCGGGCCCGTTCAAGATCACGGACTTCTCGAACGCGGCGGGATAGACAATCAGCGCCTGTCCCACCGCCAGGACGAAGATGACCGTCAGCGCCAGGATCCAGAGGTGCAATTCGCGGCGTTCGATGCTTCCCGGGTCAACTCGGTCGAAGATCTTCATGGATGACTACCTCACTTTCTTCTTTCCTTTCGCCAGCGCCGGCAACGAGCAGTCCGGATTGGTGATGCCGTTGGAACATTCAACGTAAGAGCAGGCAAAGGGCCAAAGTGCGGCACCGCCATGTGCAAGTAAGTCATTATAAATGAAAGACTTGCGAGATTAGCGAAGATGCCTTTCCGAGACGCTCAACCTGAGCGTGTCCGAAATTGAGACGGCTGTCGCTTACTGAATCAATAGCTAGAGATTGTCTCCTCTGGTTTCATCGCGGAACTCCACAGAGCTCCAGGCGCTGCGGGTAGCGGCTCACACTATGGCATGACATGAAACGTCTCAAAGGGCGGCAGTACGATCAATCTTCAATATCGAGCTTGACAATAGAACGACAGATCTGCAAGAATCCAAACAACTTGTGGCTAAGAGCCGCGCCTTACACGATTTTTTTGCGACCTCTTGTCCTGCGGCTCTGGTTCAGCGAGTCGGCCCCCGCTGCCGGTGCATGAAAGTTGGGGCCCAGGGAACATAGGAGTCTGGCTTTGGCATCCGCCGGGAAGCGCCGCCGAATCTTAGGACCATTTGACCTGCTGGTAGCGGCCCTCTTGTTGCTGGGATTCGGCCTGGACCTATTCACTCCCCAGGGCTATGCCGACTGGGCATTTTATCTTCTGGCCCTCCTGCTTTGTGCGCGCACCTATCCCCGCTTTAAGCTGGCGGTCACGGCCTTTATGGCCAGTCTGTTCACGGTGGTGGGATTCTTCCTTTCCCCGCCGGGAGGAAACTTCTGGGCTTCTGTTTTCAGCAGCACCTTCGCGTTGGTCCTGATCTGGGCGATCGTCTGGGTGGCCTACCGGTGGCAGAATGCCGAGGAGTCTCAGCCCGTGGCGGTAAACCATTTTCGTCAACTGTTTGAAGGCAGCGTGGCGGCGGTCATCCGCACCCATCTGGATGGAACGATTCTCGATTGCAACGATACCTGCGCCAAGCTACTGGGATACGAGACGCCGGAGGAGTTGATGAGCAAGACCGCCTGGGATGCTTACTATCAGGCGGAGGGCCGGCGGGCGTTCATCGCCGAACTGCGAGAGAAGAAGATCGTCACCGGCATCGAGCTCTGCCTCAAGAAAAAAGACGGCACGCCGGTCTGGGTGCTGGAGAACGCCAGCTTGCTTGAGCCTCCCGGGGGCGGCGCCCCCTTCGTCGAAGGGACCTTTATTGACGTCACCGACCGCGCACGCACCGACGAGGAGCTGCGCAAGAGCGAAGAACGCTTCCGGCTGATTGCCGAAAGTATTGCGGAGGTGGTCTGGATTGCCAGTTCCGACCACAGCATGCCCGACTATGTGAGTCCGGCCTTTGAGCAGATCTGGGGGCGGCCGGTCCGCAGGCTCTACGAAAAACCCGGTACGCCCCTGACCTATGTGCACGCCGAGGACCGGCGGCGCTTCCTCACCCACATAGACACGCTGAAAGCCGGGCGCCCCTCGGAGGCCGAATACCGCATCCACCGCCCGGACGGCAGCGTGCGCTGGATTTGGGACCGGGGAGTTCCCGTGCGCGACCCCTCGGCCACCGGGGCGGTTCGCTACGTGGGTGTCACCCGGGACATCACGGACCGCAAGCAGGCGGAGGATGAGATCCGCAAGCTCTCGCGGGCGATGGAGCAGATCCCCGTTTCGGTGGTCATCACGGATCGGGAAGGAATGATCGAATACGTCAATCCCAAATTTCAGGAGCTGACGGGCTTCACCCCGGAAGAGGTGCGGGGGCAAACTCCGCGCATCCTGAAGTCCGGCTACACTTTGCCGGTGGAGTACGAGAAACTCTGGCGGACGATCCGGGCAGGCGAGGAGTGGCAAGGGGTCTTTCACAACAAAAAGAAAGACGGAAGCCTGTTCTGGGCGCGCGCGTCGGTCTCACCGATTCGCGACGATGCCGGCACCATCACCCACTATCTGGCCGTGGAAGAGGACATCACCGAGCATCGGCTGCTGGAGGAGCAGTTCCGGCAGGCGCAGAAGATGGAAGCCGTTGGGCGGCTGGCGGGCGGGGTGGCGCACGACTTCAACAACCTGCTCACCATCATCAACGGCTACTCGCAGCTGCTGCTGGAGAAGCAGGATCCCGACAATCCCGCCTACGAGTACCTGACCCAGGTGCTGCGCGCCGGCGAACGCGCCGCCTCACTAACCCGCCAGCTTCTGGCCTTCAGTCGCATGCAGGTGATGGCGCCGCAGGTCCTGGACCTCAACGAAGTGGTCCGCAACATGCAAAAGATGGTACACCGCCTGATCGGCGAGAACATCGAGTTGGCGGTGCGGCTGGCCGACAGCCTCGGCCACGTGCGCGTGGACCCTGCGCAAATCGAGCAGGTGATTCTGAACCTGGTAGTCAACGCCGCCGACGCCATGCCCGAAGGCGGCAAGCTGATGTTTGAAACCGCCAACGTCGAACTGGACGAAAGCTACGCGCGCCACCGCGCCATTGTAACCCCCGGCCCTTACGTCATGCTGGCGGTCAGCGACACGGGCATGGGCATCGACTCGCAGACCCAGGAGCATATCTTCGAGCCCTTCTTCACCACTAAGGAGAAGGGCAAGGGCACGGGGCTGGGCCTGGCCACCGTCTACGGCATTGTCAAACAGAGCGGCGGCTACATCTGGGTTTACAGCCAGCACGGCAAGGGCACCTCCTTCAAGGTCTACCTGCCGCAGGTGGATGAGGAAGCTGAGTCGCTTGAAACGCGCACGCAGGGCCGGCACATCCCCCGCGGGACCGAAACGGTCCTGCTGGTCGAGGACGAAGAAGCGGTTCGAGCCTTGGCGGCGCGGGTCCTTCAGGAACATGGTTACCGCGTGCTGGAAAGCAACGATGCGGATGAAGCGGTGCGGATGGGCGCGCAGTACCCGGAACGAATCCACTTGCTGCTCACCGACGTAGTGATGCCCAAGCTGAGCGGCCGCCACGTCGCCGAGCGACTGGCCAGCGCCCGGCCGGACATCAAGGTCCTCTACATTTCCGGCTATGCCTACGACGCCGCCCTCAGCAACGGCGGGTTGAGCAAGGACACTTTCTTCCTGCAGAAACCCTTCACGCCCGAATCCCTGGCTCGCAAGGTGCGCGAAACTCTCGACGCGCCGGGGCCGGACGGCCGGAAAGCGGAAGACCCGCCAAAGGACTGAAGCACCCGTAAGGATTCGACGCCCGGATCTGTGCAGAAGGGTTTTGCGGGATGCCGCCGGGAAGACCCGCGGTTGACGCCTGAATTTAACGGCGCTATATTGGCTCCGTTTAGAACTACCTGCCCGTTGAGGCGCGTCGGGGGCTAGACTGCTGAGGCCAGTGAACTAGCGGCCGGTCTGGGGGTGCGGAGGCTGGATGCCAGTCCTCATAACTGCGACGAGACTTGTACCCTCACTTCCTTCCTGGCCTGCCCTAGCAGCCGTCTGGATCGTCTTTCAGGCCACCATCTCTTTCGCCTTTAAATCCTCCCCCTGGGTCGCCGAGTTAACGCTCATCCCCTACCTGCTTCTTTTGTTTCTGGCGGCGGGCGCCGCCACCATGAACGCCCTGCGCAAGACCCTGTCGCACCGCCCCTTCTGGGTGCTGATGGCGCTGGGTTTCGGACTGTGGGCCCTGGACCAGTGGCTCTGGGTCTACTACCGCGTGGGCTTGGGCCGCTCCGTCCCTGACGCCTCCCTGGGCGACCCGGCATTGTTTTTGCACGTGGTGCCTTTTTTGGCAGCGGTGGCCACGCGCCCCGACCTGGGCTCCTGGGGCCGCCGCGGCCGCCAGATGACCTTGAACTTCCTACTGATCCTTTTCTTCTGGACTTTCCTCTACGCTTTCATGGTCTTCCCTTACCAATTCCTATTTCCCGAATCGCGTATTTACAACCTGCGATATGACGCGCTTTATTTCATCGAGAATTTTGCCCTCGTCCTGGTCCTGGCCTTCATCCTCCTGCGCGCCCGCGCGCCCTGGAAGACTCTCTACTGGAATCTGTTGGGGGCCACCAGCATCTACGCCCTGGGTTCCCTGCTCTCCAATATGCGCATCGACCTGGGAGGGTATTCGGTCGGCGACTGGAGCGATCTCATCATTGTGATCTCGCTGTGCTGGTACGTCTGGGTTCCGATCCAAGCCCGAAGACTGCCTCCGGCGGCGGAACTTCCGGATCTGCCCGTAAGGGGAAGCCTGCAAGTCTCTTCACTCCTCGCCACCGTGGCGGTGCTGGCCATTCCCGTGTTGGGCGGGTACGAAATCCTGCAGAACGGCAACCCCCATCTGCTGACGATTCGCACCCTAATCGTCTTAGGCTTCGTGACCATCCTGGGAGTGATCATCCTCGCCACGCGCTACCTGGAGAGCCGCGAGTTGGAGAGGCGCGTCCTCTCCAGCGACGCGAGCCGGCGCAAGTCCGAGGACCGCTTCCGCACGCTGGTGGAGAGCGTCGACGCGGTGATCTGGGAGGCGGATGCGGCCACCCTGCGCCTGACCTTTGTGAGCCGGGGCGCGGAGCGGGTGCTGGGGTACCCGCAGGAACAGTGGGTGCAGACCCCCGATTTCTGGACCGACCACCTGCACCCAGAGGACCGCTCGCGGGCCCTCGCTTGCGAGGCGGAAGTGCTGAAAACCGGCCAGCCGCACGCCGTGGAATATCGCCTGGCCAGAGCGGACGGCCAATACCGCTGGTTCCGGGATTTCACTTACGCGGTGAAGGGAGACAGCGGGGAGATCGAATACTTGCGCGGCATCCTGGTGGACATCACGGAGAACCGAAATGCGCAAGAAGCGCTGCGAATCAGCGAGCAGCGCTACCGGGACTTCATCTCCCACAGCAGCGACGGAGTTTGGCGCCTGGAGATGGGGGAACCCATTCCCATCGATCTCCCTTCCGACCAGGCGTTGCAGCACCTCCTCGAGACCGGATATATGGCCGAGTGCAACGAAGCCCTGGCGCGCATCAACGGCCGCGCCAGCGCCGACATGTTGGTGGGGCGACGCCTTAAGGACCTCATCCCCCCGCAAGATACGGACCGGCTCGAGTCCATCCACGCGGTTATCCGCCAAGGCTGGCGAACCCAAACCAACCAGTTCGAAACCGTCATCGGCGACCTGGGCCGCAGGTATCTGGAGCGGACTTCCGTCCCCATCGTGGTCGACGGCCAGGTTCTGCGCATCTGGGGGTCCACAAGGGACGTCACCGACCTCAAGCGGGCGGAGGCTGCCTTGCGCGAGAGCGAGGAGCACTTCCGCAGCCTGGTCGAGAATGCCACGGTGGGGATTTACCGCGCCACGCCGGACGGCCGCATCGTGATGGCCAACTCCACCCTTATCAAGATGCTCGGCTACGAAACGTTCGAGGATCTCTCGGCCCGGAACCTCGAAACCAGCGGCAGCGAACCGAGCCACTCGCGCCGCGAGTTCAAGGCGCTGCTCGAAAAGGACGGCGAGGTGCGGGGGCTGGAAGGGACCTGGGTCATGCGCGACGGCTCCGTCCGCTACGTGCGCGAGAGCGCGCGCACGGTTCGCCGCCCCGACGGCAGCGTCGAATACTACGACGGCATCGTCGAGGACATCACCGCTCACAAGCACACCGAGCACGCCCTCGTCCGCCTGCGCCAGGCCGTGGACACCTCCGGCGAGGTGATCTTCATGACCGATCACGAGGGCGTCATCACCTTCATCAATCGCGAGTTTACCAGCCTCTACGGCCACAGCGAGGAAGAGGTGGTAGGCAAATCCACCCCGCGGATCCTGAAGGGGGGGAAGCAGTCCGACGAGAATTACCGGGCCTTCTGGAATACCATCCTGCACAAGCGTGTGGCGCGAGGGCAACTGGTCAACAAAACCCGCAGCGGACGCCTGGTGACCGTGGACAGCTCCGTAAACCCCATCCTCGACGCGCGGGGGGAAATCACCGGCTACCTGGCCATCCAGCGCGACGTCACCGAGAGAAAGAACCTGGAAGAACAGTTCCGGCAGGCGCAGAAGATGGAAGCGGTGGGGCGGCTGGCGGGGGGAGTGGCGCACGATTTTAACAACCTTCTCACCATCATCAACGGCTACTCGCAGCTGCTGCTCGACCAGCGCCCGGAAACCGACCCCGAGCGCGACCTCCTGGGCCAGATTCTGAGGGCGGGCGAGCGCGCCGCCTCCCTCACCCGGCAACTGCTGGCCTTCAGCCGCCGGCAAATGCTGGCGCCGCAAGTTCTGAACTTGAACGAAGTCGTCCGCAACATGCAGAGGATGGCCCACCGCTTGATTCGCGAAGACGTGGAAGTCAAAGTGCGCCTGAGCGATCAGCTCGGGCAAGTCAAAGCGGACCCCGCCCAAATCGAGCAGGTGATCCTCAACTTGCTGGTCAACGCCGCTGACGCCATGCCCCAGGGAGGTAACCTGCTCATCGAGACCGCGAACGCTGACCTGGATGAATCCTACGTCCGCGACCGCGGGGCGGCCGCCCCCGGGCGTTATGTGATGCTGGCGGTAAGCGATACGGGCATGGGCATGGACGCCGCCACCCGCGAGCACATCTTCGAGCCGTTCTTCACCACCAAAGAGAAGGGGAAAGGCACGGGCCTGGGGCTGGCCACCGTCTACGGCATCGTCAAGCAGAGTGGCGGGGAAATCTGGGCCTACAGTCAGCCGGGAAAGGGCAGCACGTTCAAGGTCTACCTTCCCCGTGTCGAGGGCGAAGCGGAATCGGCGGAGAGCAAGGAACCCGCACCCTCCCCGGGGGGCACGGAGACGGTCCTGCTGGTCGAGGACGAGAAATCGGTGCGCACCCTGGCCGCCCGCATCCTGCTTTCGCGCGGCTACCGGGTGTTGGAGAGCAAGGACGTCGAAGACGCGGTGCGCATCGGCGAGTCGTATTCGCAGTCGATCGAATTATTGCTGACCGACGTAGTGATGCCGGGCATGAGCGGGCGCAACGTTGCCGACCGCCTGCGCTTTGTGCGCCCGCAGATGAAGGTGCTCTACATCTCAGGTTATACTGACGATGCGATCGTCCATCACCGCGTGTTGGACGCAGGGATGGCGTTTTTGCAGAAACCCTTCACGCCCGAGTCCCTGGCGCGCAAGGTACGGGAGGTACTGGATACACCGGCGCCGCCTGATCCCCCGAAACGGGAGAGACGATGAAGGATACTTTTGACCGTCCGGAAGGACCCGCTCCCACCAGCGCAGCCGCCTCCGCGCCGGGCGAGGGTCCCTCCGCTTCCGTGCTGCGCGTCGTCGCCATCGACGACGACCCCGGCATGCTGGATTTCTACCAGGCCGTTTTAGGCCGCTTGAATGTGCACCTGCAATGCGCCCAGGACCCCGTCACCGGACTGGAGCTGACCGAACAATTCGACCCCGACCTGGTGCTCCTCGACCTGACGATGCCCAACATCGACGGCATCGAGGTTCTGCACCGCATCAAGAGCCGCGACTCCTCGATTCACGTGGTTATGGTCACCGGCCAGTATTCCATCGACACCGCCGTGCAGGCCATCCGCGAGGGCGCCGCCGATTACGTCTGCAAGCCCGTGGACCTGGCAACGATGCGCGCGGTCGTAGACCGGGCCCGCGAGCTGGCCCTGCAGACCGAGCGCGCCAGCGCGCTCGACCGCCAACTGACCGAAGTCAGCAACCTGGAAGGCATGATCGGCCGTGGGCCGAAAATGCTGGAAGTGTTCGACTTGGTGCGCCGCGTGGCGCCGCATTTCCGCACCGCGCTCATCCGGGGCGAAACGGGAACCGGTAAGGAACTGGTGGCCCACGCCCTGCACAACCTCAGCCCTCGCCGCGGCCAGCGCTTTGCGGTCTTCAATTGCGGCGCCATCGTGGACAGCCTGGCGGAAAGCCAGCTATTCGGCCATCGCAAGGGGGCGTTCACCGGAGCCCTTCAGGACCAGATCGGCCTGTTCGAGTGGGCCGAGGGCGGCACGGTGTTCCTCGATGAGGTGGGTGAGCTGAGCCTGCAAGCTCAGTCGAAGCTCTTGCGCGTCCTGGAAACCGGCGAGGTGCAGAAACTCGGCTCGCCCACCTCTCGCAAGGTGAACCTGTTCGTCATCGCCGCCACCAGCCGCGACATGGACCAGGCCGTGAAGACGGGCGCCTTCCGCCTCGACCTCCTCTACCGCCTCAACATGGTGCAGGTCGAGCTTCCTCCTTTGCGCCAGCGCACCGAGGACATCCTCCCTCTGGCCAATCACTTTCTGGAAAAGTTCAGCCGGCAGTACGAAAAGGATGTCCAGCGCATCTCGCGCAAGGCGCAGAATGCGCTGCTGGCCTGCCCCTGGCCAGGTAACGTGCGCGAGCTGGAAAACGCCGTCGGCCGGGCCTGCATGCTGGCGCGCGGGCGCGCCCTCGACCTAGGCGACCTTCCGGCCTCAGTGACCACCGTCGCCCAGACCGCCGCCGGACTTCCCGCCACCCTGGAAGAAGCCGAAAAGGCGGTGCTCATCAACGCCCTGGCCAAGTCCGAGAATAAGGCCGTCGTCGCCCGCATCCTCGGCATCAGCCGCGCCACCCTTTACCGCCTCATGCGAAAGTACGAGGTCGGGAAAACGGAAAACTGACGGACCCGGCCTTCGATAGTCCAGCGTCGCCAGAACAGTGTCGTTGTAACGTCCCGAGGTCGTCTGGCGGGGCGCGGAGCTTCTTGCGCAAGCAAAAGGCATTTGGAGGGCAGGCCGAACTCCCTGGGGGGTTGAGCCGCGAGGGTTTGCGTCCCCCGCTCACCGCCGGAGGGATGGGCCGAAAGCGGGCGCTTCCGGCATCCGATCCCTCCGGCGCGGAGCAGCTAAGATCCCGAGGACCGCGTGCCGAGGCGCTTGATCATGTCGTCGAAGCGCGCGGAAGCCATATCCACGGCGTCCATCATATCGAGCGGCATCTCGTCGGGGTCTTCGAAGTCCACCTGCGACTTCTTGCCGTATCCAAAGCGCGAGGTGGTGACGCGCAAACGGTCGGCGAGAAAAATGGCCAGCGAACGGTAGAAGCGCGACGCAAAGCCTTCGTCCTTTTCCAGCTTGGCGCGCAAAGCGTCCTTGGGAATGGCCAGGATGTGCGAATCGGCGGCGGCCTTGACGCTGGCCAGCGGCGGGCGCGAATCGACGAAAGAAATTTCTCCCACCACTTCCCCGCTCTGCAAGCGCGCAATATCCACGCCTTCCGAATAAACCAGCAACTGCCCGGCGATCAGGATGAACAGGTACTCAACAGGATTGCCGCGCTCGATAAGCACCGTCTCCGCCCGCACGTGTTGGCTGCTGCCGTGCTCGATCAGCCATCCGACGTCCTGATCGGTCAAGACGCCCATGATGTAAAGTATCTTTCTCACCTTTCCTCCTCACTGCGCCGAGGGGATGTGCTCGGCAGTCATTGGCAAATTGCCCTGTCGGGAACTTTTGAATTCCTGGCTGCACTCGGCGATGCGGCGGGGGCCCTCGGGGGCCGCCAGTTCTTCCACCGAAAGGCGAGTAAGCGCCAGCACCTCGAAGGGGCGGTCCGCGGCGCGGCCTTCCGCGCCGGCACGCTCGCGGTCGAAGCGCTCCAGATTCTCCGCCGCCTGCTTGAGCAGGCGCTGCAACACCGCAAAGGCGCCGTCGCCGAGCGGCGGATCGCCCCGGTAATTTTCCAGCCGCCCGCCGGGACGGTAGCGCGGAAAGTTTTCCATGCCGATAAAGCGCAGAAACCAGTCGGCGCGGTAAGCGCCGCACGCCGCGGAAATGCCCACATAGTCGGCCGCCAGCTCTTCGTGCATGTTCTTGCGAAAGCGCGAACCGGGAAAAGCCCGG
>JBJKQV010000330.1:0-7011 GCA_046704985.1 Terriglobia bacterium | reverse complement strand
GCGGACGCCATCTATCGTGCCAGGAGCGTCATCATCGCGACCGGAGCGTCCGCGCGGCTGCTCGGCCTGCCGTCGGAGCGGGCCCTCATGGGGCACGGCGTGTCCACCTGCGCCACCTGCGACGGTTACTTCTTCCGCGGCAAGAAAGTGGTAGTGGTGGGCGGCGGCGACACGGCGGCGGAGGATTCCCTTTTCCTCACCCGCTACGCCTCCGAGGTCGGATTGGTGCACCGCCGCGACCAGCTGCGCGCCTCCAAGATCATGCAGGAACGCCTGCTCGGCAACGAGAAGATCAAACCCCTCTGGAACAGCATGGTCGTGGACATCCTCGATCCTTCCAAGCAGGAAGTGCAGGCGGTAAAACTCCGCGACACCAAGACGGGCGAAGAGAGGACCGTGCCCACCGACGGAGTTTTCATCGGCATCGGCCACTCGCCCAACACCGAGCTTTTCCGCGGGCAGTTGGAGATGAACGAGGTCGGCTACCTGGTGACGCACGAGGGCGCCAAGACCAGCGTGGAAGGCGTCTTCGCCGCCGGCGATTGCCGCGACCCCGTCTACCGGCAGGCCATTACCGCTTCCGGCACCGGCTGCATGGCCGCCATCGACGCGGAACGTTTTCTGGAAGCGCATCACGAGGGTTGAGCGCCGCCCGCCCGGCGCCCCGCCCCGCACGCAAGTCCGGCCCCCGACACACGGCCTCGCTCCCGTGACCTATGCTGCGCGCACTTCTGATTTACCTCTCGGAAAAAGAAGCTCCCAAAACGCTGCTCACCGGCCACGCCTGGGGGCGGCGGCTGGCAGGGCGCTTTATCGCCGGCGACGACCTGGAAAGCGCCGTCGCCGCGGTGCGCGCCCTCAATGCCCAGGGCTTTGAGGCGACCCTCGACTGCCTGGGCGAAGCCGTCCGCGACCCGGCGGCCGCCGACGAAGCCTGCGCGACCTATCTGCAAATCCTCGACCGCCTGGCCGCCGAAAAACTCCGCTCGCACGTCTCCCTCAAACCCACGCAGCACGGCCTCCCCATCAACGAAGATGAGGCGGCGCGCCGCATCGCGAGCCTCGCCGAGCGCGCCGCGCGCCTGGGCAACTTCGTGCGCATCGACATGGAGGGCTCGCCTTATACCGAATCCACCCTGCGCGTTTTCCGCCGCGCCGGCGCGCCGCGCGAGGTGCTGGGCGTGGTCATCCAATCCTACCTGCGCCGCAGCGCCCGCGACGTCGAGGAACTGCTCAAAGACGGCGCGCGCATCCGCCTGGTGAAGGGCGCCTATCAGGAGCCCGCCGACATCGCCTTCCCGCACAAGGCGGACGTGGACCGCAGCTTCCGCGAGCTCACCGAGCGCATGCTCCTGAGCGGCGGCTATCACGCCATCGCCACCCACGACGAGCGACTGGTTGCCGCGACGTGCGAGTTCGCGCGCGCCCACCACCTGGGCCCCGAGCGCTTTGAGTTCCAGATGCTCTACGGCATCCGCAGGCAGCTGCAGCGCGACCTGCTGCGCCAGGGGTATCGCGTGCGTATCTACGTCCCCTACGGACGGCAGTGGTACGCCTACTTCATGCGCCGGCTCGCCGAGCGCCCCGCCAATCTGCTTTTCCTGCTGAAGAACCTGGTTCGAGGGTGAGCCCGCCGGTCAGCGGACCTTCATCGAAATTCCAAAGCCGTCGCGCAGCGGCACGATGGTGGTGAAGAAGTCCGCGGCGCCGTAGGTCAAGCGGTTGAACCTCTGCATGACGGCCGTGTCCGGGTGCTCGCGCCGAGGTTTGTGCGCCACCCGGCCGTGGCGAAGCACGTTGTCGGAAATCAGCAGCCCGCCCGTCTTCAGCCGCGTGCGCGCCAGGCGAAAGACCTTGGGATATTCGAGCTTGTGGACGTCGTTGAAGATCAAATCGAAGCGCCCGGGCGTCGCCTTGAACAGGCTCAGCGCGTCGCCGGTCAGGATGCGCACCCGGCGCAGCATCCCGGCGCGCCGCAAGTAGGCCTTGGCGCGCTCGGCGTTCCTAGGATCGTTGTCGGTGTAATAGACCACGCCCTTGGGCCCTACCGCGCGCGCCAGCCATAGAACCGAGTAGCCGATCGCCGAGCCCAGCTCGAAAACCCGCCGCACGCGTCCCAGCCGCGCCACCTGGTAGAGCAGCCGCCCGCAGGCCGGGCCGATGATCGGAACGTTGTGCTGGGCCGCGTAGCGCTCCATGTCGCGCAACACCCGGTCGCGCGCCGGCAAAATGTTGTCGAGATATCGTTCCGTATGAAGATCCAATATGCCGCTCATATTCCCTCCGGCCGCCCGACGGTAGTTGAAAGCAGCCATTCTAACCCCTTATGCAGCAAGTTCCTAGCCGCCTTTTGGGGGTCGGCTCGGCAGCTGGGTAGACGGGGCTTAGAAGGTCCAATTTGTCCCCTAATTCCTTGACCTAAAATGGCTTGACACCTACAGCGGTGAGCGATAATCTAAATACGACCTAAAAGGTCGGATATAGAAATGCAGAAGCTGAGCAAGAAAGCGGACTACGGTTTGATTGCTGTCCGGCACTTGGCGATGAAGGGCAAGGGAGGAGCGTGTAGTTCCAAGGAGATTGCCAAGGCTTATGGAATCCCCTCCGAGCTGCTCGCCAAGATCCTGCAAAAACTGGTCAAGCAAGGACTGCTGGTATCGCACCAGGGTGTGGTGGGCGGCTATGCGCTGGCCCGCGCTGCAGACACGGTGACCGCCTTCGAGGTGATTCGAGCCATTGACGGTCCCCTGCTCATCACTTCCTGCGTTTCGGCGCGCGGCGATTGTAACCAGGCGCCTCACTGCACGGTCCGCGAACCGCTCAGCAAGGTCAACGAGATCATCGTCAGCGCCCTGAATTCCGTGACCATTTCCGACCTGGGCGGCGAGGAGCCAGGGCTGGTGCAAATCGGCAGCCTGTGACCGTAGCGCCCGGCGACTGGAATCTTGACTGATTGGTATGGATTCGATAGCATTGAATTTGGAAGAGATTGAAACACTTTTCCTCCGTCCCGCCGCGGCGGGCGAGGCGGCTCCTTCGAGCCGTGACCTGGGAGGCTACTGATGAAGACCACTTCAACCGATGTCCAAACCCTGGCGACGCAAGAGTACAAATACGGGTTCGTTACCGACATCGAGCAGGAAAGAATTCCCGCCGGGTTGAACGAGGACGTCGTCCGCCTGATTTCCGCCAAGAAGCACGAGCCGGATTGGCTCCTGGAGTGGCGGCTGAAGGCGTATCGCCACTGGCTGACGCTCAAAGAGCCGTCGTGGGCGAACGTCCACTACGACCCCATTGACTACCAGGCGGCGTACTACTACGCGGCGCCCAAGGCGGCCGCCAAGCCCAAGAGCCTGGAGGAAGTGGACCCGGAGATTCTGCGCACCTACGAGAAGCTGGGCATTCCCCTGCGCGAGCGCGAGCTGCTGTCGGGCGTGGCCGTGGACGCGGTTTTCGACAGCGTTTCGGTGGCCACCACCTTCAAGGAAAAACTCTCCCAGCTGGGCATCATTTTCTGTTCTTTCTCTGAGGCCGTTCAGGAGCATCCCGAGCTGGTGCGCAAGTGGCTGGGTTCGGTGGTTCCCTATACCGACAACTTCTTTGCCACCCTCAACTCCGCGGTCTTCAGCGACGGCTCGTTCGCCTACATTCCCAAGGGCGTGCGCTGCCCGATGGAGCTTTCCACCTATTTCCGCATCAACGCGCGCGAGACGGGGCAGTTCGAGCGCACCCTGATCGTGGCCGAGGAAGGCGCTTACGTCAGCTACCTGGAAGGGTGCACGGCGCCCATGCGCGACGAGAACCAGCTGCACGCCGCGGTGGTCGAGCTGGTGGCGCTGGACGACGCCACCATCAAGTACTCGACGGTCCAGAACTGGTATCCCGGCGACGCGCAGGGCAAGGGTGGAATCTACAATTTCGTCACCAAGCGCGGCAAGTGCCAGGGCCGGAACTCCAAGATTTCCTGGACGCAGGTCGAGACCGGCTCCGCCATCACCTGGAAGTATCCGGGCTGCATCTTGCAGGGCGAGAACTCGGTGGGCGAGTTCTATTCCGTCGCCGTGACCAACAACTACCAGCAGGCCGATACCGGCACCAAGATGATTCACCTCGGCAAGAACACGCGCAGCACCATCGTCTCCAAGGGCATCTCGGCCGGGCACGGGCAGAACAGCTACCGCGGCATGGTGAAAATCCTGAAGGGCGCCAAGGGGGCGCGCAACTACTCGCAGTGCGATTCGCTGCTCATCGGCGATCAGTGCGGCGCGCACACGTTTCCATACCTGGAAGTGAAGAACCCCAGCGCCACCGTCGAGCATGAGGCGTCCACTTCCAAGATCGGCGAGGACCAGATTTTTTACTGCCGCCAGCGCGGGCTTTCCACCGAAGACGCCGTGGGCATGATCGTCAACGGCTTCTGCAAGCAGGTCTTCAAGGAACTGCCCATGGAATTCGCCGTCGAGGCGCAGAAGCTGCTGGGTGTGAGTTTGGAAGGATCGGTGGGTTGATGTCTCCGGGCGGCGCAGACATCGGGTTTTGATGTCTGCGGCCAAAAGGAATAGCCCCCTCACCCGCGCTCATGCTTCGGGCACCCTCTCCCCTCAGGGGAGAGGGTGGTGAGCGGAGCGAGCCGGGTGAGGGCACAAGAACGAACCACGGACAACTGACAAAGGACGGACATGCTTCTAGAAATCAAAAATCTTCACGCCACGGTTGAAAACAACGAAATCCTGAAAGGCATCGACCTGAAGGTGGGCCTGGGCGAAGTCCACGCCATCATGGGGCCCAACGGCTCGGGCAAATCCACGCTCGCGCAGGTGCTGGCGGGCCGCGACGTTTACGCGGTCACGGAAGGCGAAGTCCTTTACGACGGCAAGAATCTGCTCGACCTCTCGCCCGAGGACCGCGCCCGCGAGGGCATCTTCATGGCCATCCAGTACCCGGTGGAAATTCCCGGCGTCTCCAATACCTACTTTCTGCGCACGGCGGTGAACGCGGTTCGCAAGCACCACGGCCAGCCGGACCTCGACGCCATGGATTTCCTTTCTCTGGTCAAGAGCAAGATCGAGCTCCTGCAGATGGACGAGACGCTGCTCAGCCGCCCCGTGAACGAAGGCTTTTCGGGCGGCGAAAAGAAGCGCAACGAAGTTTTCCAGATGACCCTGCTCGAGCCGCGCCTGGCCATCCTCGACGAGACCGATTCGGGCCTGGACATCGACGCGCTCAAGATCGTCGCCCAAGGCGTCAACGCCCTGCGCTCGCCCCAGCGCTCGATCGTGGTGGTCACCCATTACCAACGCCTGCTCGATTACATCGTGCCCGATTTCGTGCACGTGCTCTCGGGCGGCCGCATCGTCAAGTCGGGCGACAAGGGCCTGGCCCTGGAGCTCGAAGAGAAGGGCTATAGCTGGCTGGATGAAACGGTGCCGGCGCACGAAAGAGCATGAAGTAGGAAGCAGGAAATGCTAAAAGGACATTCGCATTCATGACCACGGCAGTCAAAGGAACTCAGGAAAATTACCTGCGGCAGTACCGCGAGCTGGAGAAGCGCGCGGCCGTCCCGGCGTGGCTCGAGCGCCTGCGCACGCAAGGCATCGAAGCGTTTGCCGAGCTCGGCTTCCCCACCCAGCGACTGGAAGATAGGAAATACACCAACGTAGCGCCGCTCGCGCGCGTGGAATTCGCGCCCGCGGCGGCGAATAATGAGGCCGCAGCTCAGGCGCAACAGCACCCGGCTTTCGACCTCGATTGCTGGCGGATGGTTTTCATCAACGGCCGCTACGCCCCGGCGCTTTCGCGCCTGGAAGGTTTGCCGCGCGGCGTCGAAGTTCGAAGCCTTGCGGAAGCGCTGGCCGCCTCGCCCGCGGCGCTCGAGGAACACCTGGGGAAGCACGCCGGCTTCCAGGAACACGCCTTCGTGGCGCTCAACAGCGCTTTCATTGAAGACGGCGCCTTCATTTCGATCGCCAAGGGCATCGTCCTGGAGAGGCCCATCCACCTGCTCTACGTTTCGGCTCCCGGCGCGCAGCCGGCCGTCACCCATCCGCGCAACCTGATCGTGGCCGCGCAGGAGAGCCAGGCGGCGGTCATCGAAGCCTACGCGGGCGGCGGCGCGACACCCTCGTTCACCAACGCCGTCACCGAAATCGTGGCGGGCGAGAACAGCCGTCTCGACTACACCAAGCTCCAGCAGGAAGGTCCGGCGGCGTTCCACATCTCGACCATTGTCGCCCGCCAGGGGCGCGATTCGAATTTTGCCAGCCACTCGCTGGCGCTGGGGAGCCTGCTGGGGCGCGAGGAGTTGATCGCGCGGCTGGAAGGCGAAGGCGCCGAAGCGCACCTCCACGGCCTCTACCTGACCACCGGCCGCCAGCTCATCGACAATCACACCACCCTCGACCACGCCCGCCCGCACTGCGCGAGCCGCGAGTTCTACAAGGGCGTGCTCGACGGCGCCTCCACCGCCGTCTTTAACGGCAAGATCATCGTCCGCCCCGACGCTCAGAAGACCGACTCCAAGCAGAGCGACAAGAATCTGCTGCTCTCGGAAGCGGCCACGATCAACACCAAGCCGCAGCTCGAAATCTTCGCCGACGACGTCAAGTGCACCCACGGGGCGACCATCGGGCAGATCGATCCGGAAGCGATCTTCTACCTCCGCTCGCGCGGCATCGGCGAAGACGACGCGCGGCGCATGCTGGTGGTGGCTTTCGGCAATGAAATCATCGAGGGAGTGCGTTACGAGCCGCTGCGCGCGCGCCTGCAGCAGGATGTGCTGGCGCGGCTGGCGGCCGCTCGCCCCGGGAGGAACTCATGAGTCTCGCAGGCCGAGTGCTGGAAGAAAGCGGAGCGGCGGCGCCGCGCCGCTTCAACCCCGCGAAAGCCCGCGCCGACTTCCCCGCCCTCGCGCAGCGCGTCCACGGCAAGCCCCTCGTCTACCTCGACAACGCCGCCACCACGCAGAAACCTTTTTCCGTCATCGAGGCGGAGCGGCGCTTCTACGAGCAGGAC
>JBJKQV010000329.1:0-3009 GCA_046704985.1 Terriglobia bacterium | reverse complement strand
CCCCGCAATCATTGGCGACAGCGGGCGCGGGCTGGCTATGGTTCTGGTTTTGGGGGTGGCTTATTTGTCGCGGGTGGGGGCACGGCGCGCCGGCCCCCTACCCGGTGAGGACGCCACACCGACGGTGAGCGTCGAGCCCGCCCACCTGACCAGCCCCGGCGTGGCGCTGGGCACGGTCGCCTACATGTCTCCCGAGCAGGCGCGCGGCGAGGAGCTGGACGCGCGCACCGACCTGTTCAGCTTTGCGGTGGTGCTCTACGAGATGGCCACCGGGCGCCAGGCCTTCGCGGGCACGACGACCGCAGTGCTGTTTGACGCCATCCTGAATCGCGCGCCCGTTTCGCCGGTGCGCTTGAATCCCCAGGTGCCCTCGGAGCTCGAGCGCATCATCAGCAAGGGGCTGGAAAAGGACCGCCGGCTGCGCTACCAGACCGCTTCCGACCTGGAAGCGGATTTGAAGCGCCTGAGGCGCGACACGGATTCCGGGCGCTCGGCGGCGGTGGCGGTTGCGCCGGTGTCCTCAGCGGCGGCTGAGCCGGAAGCGCCGCTGTCCGCCTCGGCAGGTGCGGCGGCGATGGAGAGCGGCGGCGCGACGCCGCGGTCCGCAAGCGGCGAACGCATTTCGCCGCTCCACTCCGACAGCTCCGACTCACAGCTCGTCGCGGCATTGGCGAGGCGCCACAAAAAAGGCATCGGCACGGTGGTGGGGGCGGTGCTGGTGGTGGCCCTCGCCGCGGTGGGAATCTATTTCTACCTTCACCGCGCGCCCAAGCTCACCCAGCGCGATTCCATCCTGCTCACCGATTTCGTCAATACCACCGGCGATTCGGTCTTTGACGGGACGCTCCGGCAGGCGCTGGCGGTGGACCTGGAGCAATCGCCTTACCTGAACGTTTTTCCCCAGCAGAAGGTGCAGCAGACGCTCAAGCTGATGGAGCGCCCGGCGGACACGCGCGTGACGCCGGAGGTGGGCCGCGAAATCTGCCAGCGCGACGGCATCAAGGCGATGCTGACCGGCAACATCTCGAGCCTCGGCTCGCAGTACGTGCTGACGCTGCAAGCGGTCAACTCGCAGACCGGCGACGTGCTGGGCAGCGAGCAGGCGACAGCGGACAACAAGGAAGCGGTCCTCGGGGCGCTGGACCGCGCGGCTTCCCAACTGCGCTCCAAGCTGGGCGAGTCACTGGCTTCCATCAAGAAATTCGACACGCCGGCCGCCGACGCCACCACGTCGTCGCTCGAGGCACTCAAGGCCTTCAGCCTGGGCGAGGCCAAACACCAGCAACTGGACAACTCCGCCGCCCTGCCGCTGCTCAAGCGCGCCGTGGAGATTGATCCTAATTTCGCCCTCGCCTGGGCCACCCTCGGCACGGTCTATAGCGACTTGGGCAACGGCCCGCTGGGTCTGGACAGCATCGGGAAAGCCTACGCGCTGCGCGACCGCGTCACCGAACGCGAAAAGCTTTACATCACCGCGCACTACTACGATATCGGGACGGGCCAGGTCGAGAAGGCCATCGAGACCTACCAGCTCTGGACCCAGACCTATCCGCGCGACACGATTCCTTACGACAACCTTTCGCTCGAATACGGCTACGCCGGACAATACGACAAGGCGCTGGCGCCGGGCATGAAGGCGCTCCAAATCGATCCCAAGGACCCCTACGCGTTCTCGAATATCGCCTCCGCTTATCTCGGCCAGAACCGCTTCGACGAGGTGAAGGCCATCGTGGACCGGGCGCTGGCCGAGCATGTGGATGCGCCGGATTTTCACCTTCTCCTTTACTGGGTGGCGCTTCACAACGGGGATCAGGCGGAAATGCAGCGCCAGGCGGCATGGGCCAAAGGCAAGAACATGGAGCCCACCATGCTGATGTTTCAGGGGCATGCGGAGGCTTATCTCGGCAAGCTCGCAAAAGCCCGGGGATTCTACCGGCAAGCCGTCGAGGTGGCGCAGGCGAACGGCAACCCGGGAGGCGGTTCGGGGATTCTCGCTAACGCGGCGATGGTGGAGGCTTTCATGGGCGATTCGGCCAAGGCGCGCCAGGATGCTGACGCGGCGGTTGCCAAGCATCACGGCCGCTTCGTCACCGCGCGCGCGGCGATGGCGCTGGCCGCCGCCGGAGACGCGGCGCGGGCGAAGCAACTCTGCGACCAGGATGCGAAGGCGTTTTCCAAGGATACGATCGTGAACCAGGCGCTGCTGCCCGCCGTGCGCGCCCTCCTGGACGTAAACCAGGGCCGCCCCGCCGAGGCCATCACCCTGCTCCAGAGCGCCTTACCCTATGAGCTGGGCACGGGACCCGAGGCTGCCAACCTGCTGCCTGTTTACGTGCGCGGGCTCGCTTACCTGGGTGCGCATCAAGGCTCGGAGGCGGTCGAGGAATTCCGCAAGTACCTTGACAACCCGGGACTGTCGGTCGACGACCCGCTGGAGGCGCTGGCGCGCCTGGGCGCCGCGCGCGGCTACGCGCTGGCCGGCAATAAGGAAAAAGCTCGCGAAACTTATCAGAATCTGCTCGCCCTCTGGAAGAACGCCGATTCCAACCTGCCCGCTCTCAAGCAAGCCAAGGCCGAGTACGCCAGGCTGCAATAATTCTCCGCGCGCCCGGGCGAACGCGCCGCCCTTCTAACCCTTCATAGCTTCGCCGCTCGCAGACATTGAAAAACCATGTCTGCGCCACCGGCGCGTCGCTACCCGCTCTTAGGCGAATGTCCTCTCGCCCCTGCGACCAAGGCTCCCAGAGAGTAAGTGACCGAGGTGTAGAAGGGCAACGTCACTACAAGCTGGTCTATGCAACGACGGGAGGGCTTGCACCCCGAGCCGAAATAATGAGACAGCCTAGTCACATCCGAAGCTCCAGGCCCGGGACTTAACACGTGTGCATTCGTTGCAAGCGCATAACAGAGTGCAGCCAGGGGGAGAATCCACACCCAGACCATGGACCGGTCGCGAAAATGGCGACATAACAGGTATCCGAGCACCAGAGCTACTGCTACCTGCACGGG
>JBJKQV010000328.1:0-7578 GCA_046704985.1 Terriglobia bacterium | reverse complement strand
GGGCAATTTTGCCGAAGCCGTGCAACTGCTCCGCCAGGCCGCCGCCCTCGACCCCATGAACGCCGACCTGCACCGCGAGCTGGGCATCACCTTTCTGCTCGACAAGAACTGGCAGCCCGCGCGCGTTGAGATGCTGGAAGCCATCCACCACGATCCCCACGACGCCGACGCCCACAACGGCTTGGGCTACGCGCTGGAGAAACTCGGCCGGCTCGAGGCGGCGGTCAAGGAATACCGCCAGGCTACGCACCTCGACCCCGACGACTCTTCCTACCGCCAACACTACGTTGACGCGCAAGCCAAGCTGGCACTTCAGCAGTATGTAGAAAAGAAAAAGAAGAATTAAAAGGGAGGTCGAGCGCCGGTGAAGTCACCGGCGCTCCAGTCCCGGTGTGATCGCCGCTAGCGCGCCGCGGTCGCCACCTCGCGCAGAACGCGCAAGGCGCGCTCGCATCCCGCGCGGTCCACGTCGCGGTGCGTCACCATGCGGATGGAAGTCGGCGAGGCCCCGTTGGCGAGCACATTCTGCGCCGCCAAGCGCCGGGAGATTTCGTAGGACGCCAGGCCGGTGCCGGCAACGTCGAAAAACAGAATGTTGCTGACCACTTTCTTGGGATCGATGGCGATGCCGGGAATATCCGCCAGGCCCTGGGCGAGGAACTTGGCGTTCGCGTGGTCTTCGCCGAGCCGCTTGCGCCCTTCTTCGAGCGCCAGCAATCCCGCCGCCGCCAGCACGCCCGCCTGGCGCATGCCGCCGCCCAGCATCTTGCGGATCAGCCGCGCGTCTTCGATGAACGCCTTGCTGCCCACCAGCATCGAGCCCACGGGCGCGCCCAGGCCTTTGGAAAGGCAGAACATGATGGAATCGAACTTGCGCGTCAGGGAAACGACGTCGCAGCCCAGCGCGGTCGCGGCGTTGAAGATGCGCGCTCCGTCCAGGTGGACGGGCAGTCCCGCGGCGTGCGCGCCGTCGCAAATGGCGTCGGCAACCTCGCGCGGATAGACCGCGCCGCCCGCCAGGTTGGAAGTGTTCTCGATCTCCACCAGGCCGGTCATGGTGCGGTGGTCGCCGCGCGGGCGCACCTGGGGGGCAATCTGCTCCCAGCTCATAATGCCGTCTTCGGCCACGATGGTGCGCGGCACCAGGCCCGCAAACGCTCCCAACATGCCCATCTCGAAATTGTAGATGTGGGCGCGCGCTTCGCAGATCACTTCCTGCCCGGGGCGCGTGTGCACCTTGAGCGCTGCCTGGTTGCCCATGGTGCCGGAGGGAACGTAGAGCGCCGCCTCGCGCTCGAAGATTTCCGCGGCGCGTTCCTGCAAACGGTTAACGGTAGGATCCTCGCGGTAGACGTCGTCGCCCACCTCCGCTTCCGCCATGGCGCGGCGCATGGCGGGCGTGGGACGAGTCACCGTATCGCTTCGCAAATCGACCAGGGGTTCAGGCATAAGGACTTTTCACCTCGTTGAAGAATAAATTCAAATACCCGCCGGGCGCCGGATGGTGCGAGCGTTGGTCACGTTGCCGGTGTTGAGCGTGGTGCGGGGCTCGAACAGAAGAACCTGCGCCTCCTCGTCGGCCACCGGCATGTGCTCGACGCCGCGCGGAATCACCACCAGTTCGCCTTCCTTCAGCGTCAGCTCGCGCCCGCGCAGCTTCATGCGCAGCCGCCCGCGCACCACCAGAAACATCTCGTCTTCGGCGGCGTGATGGTGCCAGACGAACTCGCCCTTCACCTTCACCAGCTTCACCAGCGAATCGTTCACCTGCGCCGCCACGCGAGGCGACCAGCGCTTGCGGATGGCGCGGAATTTGGCCTGCAAGTTCACCTTGCGCACGCGCGCCGATGATTTCTTCACTTTCGCCATCAGGCCAGAAGCTCCTGAAAGATTTCGTTGGAAACCAGATAGGTGCGCTCGGCAAGCGCCACGGCATGCGCGTTGCGTTCCAGCCACCCGGATTCCGCCAGGGCGCGGATTTTCGACTCCCAGGGCGCCAGGCGCTCGCGCCCCCAGCGGCCCCAGGCCTGCGCCAGGTCCACGCCCGCGCGCTCGCGCAGTCCCAGAAAGAAGAACTCCTCGATCGCTTCCGTCTCGCTCAGCCGGCGCAGGGCGGTGATGGGCGAAGCGCCGCGCTCGACGAGCGCCGCGTAATCCTCCACGCGCGTCTGGTTGGCCCAGCGCCGGGCGCCGTCGAAGGAGTGCGCGCCTGCGCCCAGGCCCGCGTAAGGACCGCGCTGCCAGTAGCGCCGGTTGTGTCGCGATTCAAAACCCGGCCGCGCAAAATTGGAAATCTCGTACTGCGCGTACCCGGCGCGCGCCAGAGACTGCTGCGCCGTGCGGTAGGCCCCGGTCATGAACGCTTCCGAGGGCACCGCCGCGGCGTTGTACCGCCCGCCGCCCGCCAGCACCTCGCCGCCCAGGCGGCTCTTCTCGTCAATCTCAAACAGGTAGTCCGAAAGGTGCTCGGGTTCGAGCGCCAGCGGCGAGTCGAGGCTCGCGCGCCAGGAGGCCTCCGTCTGCCCGGGCAGCCCCGCGATCAGATCCAGGCTGACGTTGGCGATGCCGGCGCGGCGCGCTCGCCGGACCAGGTCCGCCGTGGCTTCGGCGCGGTGCAGGCGCCCCACGCGGCGCAGCTCGCCGTCGTCAAACGATTGCGCACCGATGCTCAGGCGATTCACTCCCAGCGCCCGCGCCGCGCGCAGGAAATCGTCGTCCCCGGCGCCGGGAGTGACCTCGACGGTAAACTCGGTCTCGCCCGTCCACCGGAACCGCTCGCGCAAAGCCGCGCAAATTTTCCCGAATTCCGCCCCGCCCATGAGCGACGGCGTTCCGCCGCCGAAGTAAATCGAATCCACCGGCAGGGCGAGAAAGCCCGGCCGCACCGAAGCCTGTGCGTAAAACTCCGGCAGGTTTTCGATCTCGCGCCGCAAGGCCGCCAGGTATCGGTCCAACGCGCCCGCCGCGCCCACGCGCGAGCTGAAGTTGCAGAAGCTGCACTTGGAGGCGCAGAAAGGGATTTGGACGTAAACGCCGAGCGTTTCTGCCGATGAGGTCATAGCCGGGAAATGAATGCGGCGCTTCAGCCGGCGACGATGCGCAGGCGCAAGTCGCGGCGGCGCGGCCCGTCAAATTCGCAGAAGAAAACCCCCTGCCAGCGGCCCAGCACCAGGCGGCCGTTTTCGATGAGCAGGGTTTTGGAGCAGCCGATCACCGCAGCCTTCAAGTGCGCATCGCAGTTGCCGTCGTTGTGGTGGTACTCGGCGTCGGCGGGCGCCAGGCGGGCGAGGAAAGCCGTCAGGTCCTTTTGCAACCCCGGGTCGTCGTTCTCGTTGACGAGGATGCCGCCCGTGGTGTGGGGCGTGAAGACGATACAGAAACCGTCGCGCACGCCCGAGGCTGCGATGCGGCGCTCCAGCTCGCCGGTGATGTCCTGAAACTCCACGCGCGCCCGGGTTTGCAACTGCCAGCTTTGCGTTGCGGACGCTTCCGCCTTGTGCGCTTCGGCCCCCATGCCGCCCCCCTCTCGCTCGGCGGAGCGCGGTGCTCCGGCCGCATGCATCTTCTTGCTCACGGGCATTATAGCAAACTGCCGCCGCGCCCGGCCGCGCGCGTCGAGCCAAAAACCGGGGCGAGGCGCGCGACGAAGCCTCAGAGGAAGAAAATCCGGTGGTCGGAGGAACGGGTCTCGATCCGGGCGAGCAGATTTTCGAGCAGGGCGTAGCCGGCGCGGCCCAGGAAGTAAACGCCGCCCACCCCGCGCTCCTGCAATTCCTTGTGCGGCGTCAGGTAGCCGAGCAGGGCGGCCTCGTGGCGCGCCAGCAGCTCGGAACGCTGCAACGCGGCGCGGCTGATTTTGCCGCGCAGGCGCTCCATCTGAAAGCGCATCTTCTCTTCCGCGTGCGCGAGCGCATCGAGCAGGGTGGGATCGAGCGCCTCGACGTCGCGCCGCAAACGCTCGACCAGGCGCTTCAGGTCCTGCTCGCTCTGGTCGTAGCGCTCCGACCAGCCCGCCGCGCCGTCGCCGGCGAACCCTTCCGCGGCGATGCGGCGGTTGAGGTGCTCCTGCCCCTGCCAGACGTCTTCGAGGCTGAGCTTGTACTTCTCCAGCCAGCGCTGGACGCGGCGCTCGACAAGCGTGAAAGCGGCGCGCGGAAACGCCACCGGCATCGGCCGGCCGAAACTTTCGTAAAGCACCTGCGCCTGCGCAAAGTAGGCGAGCTCCGACGGCCCGGCCACGTAGGCGGCGGTGGGCAGCAGCGCGTCCTGAACCAGCGGGCGCAGCAGCACATTGGAGGAAAAATCCAGCGGACGGTCCTGCAACGCCTTCAACAGTTCCTGCTCGGCGAGCGGCTCCTCGCCGCCCGAGCTGAGCCGGCCGCCGCGCTCGTGCAAGGTGGCGCGGTTGCCCTGCCGGGTGAGAAAGAGCAGCGTGGAATCTTCCGCGACGTGAACCTGGGCGTGATATCCGGCGGCGACGAGGGCACTCGAACGCTCGAGGAGGCGGGCGCGCAACTCGCCGGCCTGGCGCAGGGCGCGCTCGTAAACGGGCGCGCTCAACCGGTGCACGGCCTCGTCCAACGGGTCGAGCAGCACCACGCCCCAGGGAGAAAACAGCCGGGTGAGAAAACGCCCGAAGGCTTCGCCCCAGCGCTCGCCGGGCCGGTAAGCGGCGCGCAAATCCTCCAGCAGGCGGTCGCGCGGCTCGCCTGCGGGAAGCTTCTCCTCGAGAGTTTGCAATGCCTGCGTGACGGCGCCGGTCAGGAGCACGTCGCCGACCGGCGAGTGCGGCGCGGGGCGCTCGCCGGATTCGCGCAGCGCCACGGGCTGGTAGTCGGCGTCGAGCACGTGCGTTGCGGCAACCTCCTCCAGGTCGTGGTCTTCGGTGGCCAGCCAGAAAACCGGCACGGCGCGCAGCCCCTGCTCGTTGAGCGAGGCGGCCAGGCGCACGGCGGTCAGCGCCTTGTACAAGGTGAAGGCGGGGCCGGAAAGCAGGCCCGCCTGCTGCCCGGTCACCACCGCCACGGTGCCCGGGTCGGCAAGTTTCTGGATGTTTTCGAGCGTGGCGGCGCCGCATCCCCAGCGCCGGTTCTGGCGATCGAGAATCTCCGCCAGTTCCCTACGCCGCGCGGCGGGAATCTCGATGGCGCCGGCGATCTTCTGCGGGCCGGCGGGATCAAAGGGCGGCGCGGAATAGAAAGCGCCGAGGCGGTCGAATTGGTAAAGGTAGTCGAGAAAGAGCTTGCTCGACTTCGGCACGCGCGTGTAGGGAACGGAAATACAGCCCATCAACTGGCCATCCTACATGGTCCGGCGCGGGAGGACAACACCGGGAAGGAAGGGATTGTAGCGCCGGTCTGTGACCGGCGACGCTCGCCGCTCATAGAGCGGCGCTACAGGAAATGCCCCCACGGTTGGATGAGCGGGCGGGAAAGAAGATTCAGGAATCCAGCCCGGCGCGCGCCTGGCGCAAGGCGGCGGCGATGCGCTTTCGGGCCGCGGCGCCGAGGGGGAGAAGCGGCAAGCGCGGAGCGCCGCCCGCATACCCGCATAGGTCCATGGCGGTCTTGATGCCCGCCACGCCGTAGGGGCCGCTCGTTTCGCGTACCAGCATCGCGAGGCGAGCCTGCAAATCGCGCGCGACCTTGGAGCGCCCTCGGCGGAAGGCTTCATAAAGGCCCACGCACAGCTCGGGGGCAAAGTTCGACTGGCCGATGATGCCGCCCACGGCTCCGGCGCGCAGGACGTCGAGCAGAATCGATCCCGCTCCCACCACCACGCGAAAGCGGCGCGGCACGCGGCGCAATACGGCGCGCACAAAAGCCAGGTCGCCGGAGCTGTCCTTCATGCCCAGGATGCCGGGATGACGCGCCAGGGCGGCGACGGTTTCCGGCGCCATACGCACGCCGGTGAATTGCGGAATGTGGTAGACGATCACGGGGCGAGGGAGCCGGTCGGCGAGGAAGCGATAATAGGCGCCGAGCGCCGCCGCGTCCATGCGCGAACGGTAGTAGTTCGGGGTGACGATGAGCAGCGCGTCGGCGCCGCGCTGGACGGCCTCGCGGCTCAACTCCAGGGTCTCGCGCGCGCTTCCCAGTCCCGTACCCACGAGGAGCATCTGCGGCGCGCGAACCACCCGGCGCGCCAGCTCAACCTGGCGCAGGCGCTCGCGCGCGGTGAGGTGAGGCGCTTCGCCCGTCGAGCCGGCGATGAGCACGCCGCTCAGTCCGGCGCCCGCCAGGTGTGAGAGGTTTTCGCGGAAGCGCCCTTCGTCGAACGCGCCCTGCCGGTCGAAGGTAGAAACGAGGGGCGGAAAGATACCCGCAAAGCGTGCGGCCAAACTCTTGGGAATACTTTTCATGGTGTGAAGGCCGCGCCTTGCGGCCCGACAGCCTCAGGGCTTTCCGGGAGCCGAAGGCTCGCGGCGCGGCGCTCCTTTCTGGTGCAGTTCCTGCAAGCTCATCACCTGAATGCCGTTTCCCTGCCGGGCGCGAATGCCGTTTACGGCCGCGGCGGCAGCGGAAAGGGTGGTGATGCAGGGCAACCCGGCTTGCGCGGCAGCGCGGCGGATGGCGCGCTCGTCGAAGTGCGACGCGCGGCCGAGCGGCGTGTTGATGAGCAGATGGAGTGATGAGCTTTTGATGAGGTCCACGACGTTGGGCCGGCCTTCGTTGACCTTGAAGACCTTTTCAACTTTCAGCCCCGCGGCGCGCAGCGCCGCGGCCGTGCCCCTAGTGGCCACCAGCTCAAAGCCCAGGTCCGCCAGGTCGTGCGCCAGCGAGACGGCGCGCGGCTTGTCCTGGTCGTTCACGGAAACGAACACGCGGCCCGACAGGGGAATGCGCTGGCGCGCGGCCAGCTGCGCCTTGGCGTACGCCAAACCGAACGTGGACGCCACCCCCATCACCTCGCCGGTGGACTTCATCTCCGGACCGAGAATCGTATCCGCGCCGGGAAACTTCTGAAAGGGAAAAACCGGCGACTTGACGAAGTAATGGTTGACGGGGAGCTCCGCCGGCAGGTGGAAGTCGCGCAGCTTGCGCCCCGCCATCAGGCACGCCGCCACCTTGGCCAGGGGAACGCCGGTCGCCTTGCTGACGTAAGGCACGGTGCGCGAGGCGCGCGGGTTGACCTCCAGCACGTACACCTTGCCGTTCTGGATGGCGTACTGGACGTTCATCAAGCCCACCACGTTCAACTCCTGCGCCAGGCGCACGGTGTATTGGCGCATCTGCTCGCGGCGGCTCTCGGGAATCTCCACCGCCGGCAGGATGCAGGAACTGTCGCCGGAGTGGATCCCCGCCTCCTCGATGTGCTCCATGATGCCCGCCACCACCACGTCCCGGCCGTCGGCGAGCGCGTCCACGTCCACCTCCGTGGCGTTTTCCAGGAAGCGGTCGATGAGGATGGGGAAAGCGGCCTGCAACTCTTCGGCGCGGCGGAGGTAGTCGGCGAGCGTGGCCTCGTCGTAGGCGATAACCATAGCGCGCCCGCCCAGCACGTAAGAGGGGCGCAGCAGCACAGGAAAGCCGATGGAGCGGGCGATCTTCAGGGCTTCGTCCAGGTTCATGGCCGCGC
>JBJKQV010000327.1:0-9166 GCA_046704985.1 Terriglobia bacterium | reverse complement strand
GGCCACGGCACCGCGCAGCAATCGCGTGAGCAACGCGCCGCAGGCGGCTCCGCGTCGCGCCCAAGCCGCGCGGCAGCAAGGCTGGCAGCGCTTCTCGCAGGCGCCGCGCGGAACTTCTCGGCGGTCCAACGCGCCGGCTTCCGGAGCACGCGGGCAGCAAGGCCGGGCGCCGCGCAGCTTCAGTCCGCGGACCGCGCGTTCCGGTCGGCAGCCGCAGGCGGGTTCGCAACGCTCCTCGTCCGGCTGGAGGGGCTTCACCCCCCAGCGGGCCCCGCGCGGCAACTCGGGCGGGCAAGCGTCGCGCCCGGGCTGGAACCGCTTTCCCTCCAATTCACGCGGCGAGCGCAACTCAGGCTGGAATGCGCCGGCCCCCCGATCCAATCGGCGTGTTAATCAGCCCTCTCGTGGTTACGAGCGCCCGCCGCTCCAGATCCGCAAGCCCATCGTGGTGGAACGTGCCCCGCGCAACTCGGGCGGCAACGGCAGTTGGGGCAATCGCAGCGCGCCGCGGAATTACGGCGGCGGCTGGGGCAACCGCAGTGCGCCGCGCAGTTACGGCGGCAGCCGCGGCTCCTGGGGCAGTCGCAGCGCCCCGCGTAGCTATGGCGGCGGAAGCCGCGGCAGTTATGGCGGGCACAGCGCTTCGCGAGGCAGCTCGGGAGGCGGAGGACATCGCTCCTCCGGCGGCGGCCACCACGGGCACGGCAGGGGTTAGCGCTCTAACCTCCGCTCGAACCGCAAAATAACATACGACGAACATAGGGGCGGGATTCAAAACCCGCCCCTACGCTTTGCGCCTTGGCGTTTTTGCGTGAGGGTGTTTTCTCCTGGCTCAAACCGGAAATCCACTCACGCCAAGGCGTGAAGGCGCCAAGACGTTGAGGCGCAAAGGCGGAATTTCCGTTTGGTGCCCTTATCGGGGTGCGGTAACATGAGACAGATGCCTTCCCAAGACGACCTTCTAAAACGCACCACAGCGGCGGTGGAGGAAGTCCGTCAGATTATCGCCGCCGACCACTCCGACCCTTTTCACGTGCTGGGCGCGCACCCGGTGAACGTGGACGGGAAACCCGGCGTGGCCATTCGCGCCTTCCTGCCCGAGGCCGCGGAGGCCTGGGTGGTGCGCGAGGGCGGCAAGGGATCCGGCGAGCCACAGGTTCTTCCCCTGGGGCGCGTGGGCGGAGAGGGTTTCCGCGAGCGGCTCTTTGCCGGCGAGACCTACGTTTTTCCCTACCGCCTGCGCGTTCAGGATCGCGAGGGCTACACCTGGGAGTTCGAAGACCCTTACCGCTTCCCGCCGGTGCTTTCCGATTTCGACCTGCACCTGATGGGGGAGGGAACCCACTACAAAAAGTATGAGCGCATGGGCGCGCACCTGACGGAGATGGAAGGTGTGCGCGGCGTGGCGTTTGCCGTCTGGGCGCCCAACGCGCGGCGCGTGAGCGTGGTGGGAAACTTCAACCACTGGGACGGCCGCCGCCACCCCATGCGCGTGCGCGGCGGCACGGGCATCTGGGAGCTGTTCATCCCCGGGCTGGCGGAGGACGAGGTCTACAAGTACGAGGTCAAGTCGCACTACAACGGCTACCAGATGCAGAAGGCCGACCCTTACGGGTTCTTCTCGGAATTGCGGCCGCGCACCGCTTCGGTGGTGCACGATCTGGACCGCTACGAGTGGGGCGACCAGGAGTGGATGGCCGCGCGCGCCCAGCGCCAGGGGCTCGACGCGCCGATGGCCGTTTACGAAGTCCACCTGGGCTCCTGGATGAGGGGTGGGGAGGACGGCCTGGAATTGCTCGGCTACCGCGAGCTGGCCGAGCGCCTGGTGGAATACCTGGAGCGCACCGGCTTTACGCACCTGGAGCTGCTGCCGGTGATGGAGCACCCGCTCGACCAGTCGTGGGGCTATCAGACCACCGGCTATTTTGCTCCCACCAGCCGCCATGGCAAGCCGGAAGATTTGATGTACCTCATCGACCTCTGCCACCGGCACGGCATCGGAGTGATCCTCGACTGGGTGCCGGCGCATTTTCCCACCGACGCCCACGGGCTGGCGTTTTTCGACGGCACGCACCTCTACGAACACTCCGACCCGCGGCGCGGCGAGCACAAGGATTGGGGCACGCACATCTTCAATTTCGGGCGCAGCGAGGTGCGCAACTTCCTTTGGACGAGCGCCCTGTTCTGGCTGGAGAAGTACCACGCCGACGGATTGCGTGTGGACGCCGTCGCCTCCATGCTCTACCTCGATTACTCGCGCCAGCCCGGCGAGTGGGTTCCCAACCAGTTCGGCGGCAACGAGGATCTGGAGGCCATCGAGTTCATCAAGCACTTCAACGTCCTCACCAATGAACATCACCCCGGCACGCTGACCATCGCCGAGGAGTCCACGGCTTGGCCGGCAGTTTCGCGCCCCACCTACGTCGGCGGCCTGGGCTTCAGCCTCAAGTGGAACATGGGCTGGATGCACGACACGCTCCTCTATTTTTCCAAGGACCCCATCCACCGCAAGTTCCACCACAACAACCTCACCTTCTCGCTGCTCTACGCCTTCAGCGAGAACTTCGTGCTGCCGCTTTCGCACGACGAGGTGGTGCACGGCAAGCACTCGCTGATCGGCAAAATGCCCGGCGACCCCTGGCAGCAGTTCGCCAACCTGCGGGCGCTCTACGGGTTGATGTACGCTCACCCGGGCAAGAAGATGCTTTTCATGGGCGGCGAGTTCGGACAGTGGATCGAGTGGAACGCCGACCAGAGCCTCGACTGGCACCTGCTCGATTACGAGCCGCACCGCAAGCTGCTGGAGCTGGTCTGCGACCTCAACGGCCTCTATCGCGCCGAGCCCGCGCTGCATCAGGTGGATTTCGATTGGTCGGGCTTCGAGTGGATCAACGCCTACGATTCCGACAACTCCGTGATCGCCTTCCTGCGTCGCGGGCGCGAGGCGGGAGAGCACGTGGTGGTGGCGTGCAACCTCACCCCTGTGCCGCGCCCCGGCTACCGCATCGGCGTTCCCGAGGTGTGCTTTTACCGCGAAATCCTCAACACCGACGCCGTCGAGTACGGCGGCGGCGGCATCCTGAACGCTCCCGGCCGCCAGGCCACCACGCTGCCCTGGCAGAGTCAGCCCTACTCGGTGGAGCTTACCCTGCCTCCCCTCGGCGTCGTCATCCTCAAACCCCAACGTTCGTAGCGCCGGCCTGACGTAGCGCTGCCCTTTAGGGCAGCACGTGCGGCTCGATGAGCAAGGCCTTTTCGCCGGTCGTCAGGCGCAGGCGCGGCAGCTACTTCACCGTCAACGTGACGTCGGTGGTTTTCGTCAAGTTACCCGAGGTCGCCGTTACGGTGAGCTTGTAGGTGCCGGGAGGCGTTCCCGGGGTTGCGCTGTTGCACGATGCGCACAGCGCCAGGCCCAACAGCAAGGCCGCGATAGGCGCCAGCGGGCGCAGCCGCGCGGGCAGGCGCCGCCGCAGGGCCATCAAAACGCCGATGGCGAGCAGGGCGGCGAGGCCGAACCAAAGCGCCGCGGGCGGAAGGCTCGGCGAGTTGGGCGTCCACGGAACCGCCGCGGTGCCAAACGTGGTGTCCACTTCCAGCAGGGCATCGGCTGCGGAGGAGCCGTTGAGCGTCGCCGAGGACGGCTTCACGGTGCAACTCGCGCGCTCGGGAGCGCCCGAGCAGGCGAACTGCACGGTGCCGTTAAAGCCGCCTTCGGGTGCGGCTTGCAGCGAAAAGTAGGCGGCCACGCCGGGCGGTTCGGCGCGCTGGGAGACCAACGCGCTGAGGCTGAAGTCCTCGCCTTCGCCTGTCAGGGCCACGGTTTGCGGGCTGCTGGAAGCGTTGTCGGCGATGGTCAGGGTTCCGCTGCGCGACCCGGCCGTGGTGGGTGTGAAAGTCACCTGGATGGCGCAAGAGGTGTTGGCGGCCAGGGAGCTTCCGCAGTTGTTGGTCTGGGCAAAGTCGCCGGAGGCGCTGATGCCGGTGATGCTCAGCGCTCCCGAGCTATTGTTGCTGAGCGTGACGGCCTGGGCGCCGCTGGTCGAGCCGATGTCTGCCCCGGCAAAGTTCAGGCTGGCGGGCGAAACCGAAACGCTGGGCGCCTGGCCGGTGCCCGTGAGCGTGACCATCTGCGGACTGCCCAGGGTGTTGTCGTCGATGCTCAGTGTGCCGGCGATGGTTCCGACGTTCGAGGGTGTGAAGGTGACGCTGATCTGGCAAGAGGAGCCGGAGGCCACGGTTGTTCCGCAGGTGTTGGTCTGGCTGTAATCGCTCAGATTGGTGCTGATGCTGTTGATCGTCAGGTCTACGCTCCCCGTGTTCGAAAGCGTAACCGTCTGCGCCGTGGCGGCGACGCCGACGACGGTGGCGGGGAAGGTGAGGCTGGCCGGCGAAACGGTCACGGTGGGAAGCGCGCCGGTGCCCGTGAGCTGCACCGATTGCGAGCCGGGGGTCGCATTGTCGCTGAAATCGAGCGAGGCGGTCTCGCTCCCCACCGCGCTGGGCGTGAAGGTGACGCCCGCCGTGCAATTCGAGCCGACGGCGACCGTCTGCGCGGAGCAGTTGTCGGTGCTCAGTGCGAAGTCGGAGGCGTTGGCGCCCGAAATCGTCACCGCGCCCGTGCCGAAGGTCAGAGCGCCGCTGCCGCTGTCGGTGACGGTCACAGTCTTTTCTGCGGTGGTGACCCCCAGCGCTTCGCTGCCGAGGTCGAGGCTGGTGGGGGAGAAGGTGACCGCCGCCGGCGAGGATGGCATGGCGCCGAACTCGAAGACGCTGCCGAGGTTGTTCGCGCCGCCGCCCGCGGTAGTGCCAAAGAGATTGCCGAAGGATCCCATCACCGGGGCTGCTTCCGGGCTGACGCCGTCGGGAGAGGCGGTAAAGTTGTACAGCACCTTCTCCGAATAGGTTCCCGAGAGGTTGGATAACTGGAATACCGTCCCGGCGTCGCCAGGCCCGCCACTGTCGGTCGTACCGAAAATGTTGCCGAACGAGTCGAGGAACAACCCGCCTCGGGGCGCTGATCCGTCGTTATTGGTGGCGCCGGCAAAGCTGTAGATCACCTTCTCCGAGTAACTGCCCGAGTTGTTGACCATCTCGAAGACGGTGCCGTTGCCGGAGGCGCCGCCGCCTTGGGTTGTTCCAAAGAGGTCGCCGAAGCCATCCATGACTAGGCTGCCGTAATAGGGGTAGGCGCCGTCGCTCCCGCCTTGGAAGCTGTAAAGAAGCTTCTCCGTATAGCTGCCCGAGGAATTGACCAGCTCGAATACAGTACCGTAATAGGTGTTGGCTCCTCCCTGGTTAGTGGTGCCGAAGAGGTTTCCGGAGAGGTCCATGACCAGACCCGCCTCGGGATTCACCATGTCGCTGTTGGAGAAGCCGGTGGAACTGTAAAGGACCTTTTCGGTGTAGCTGTCGCCGCTGTTGGCCAGTTCGAACACCGTCCCGTCTCCCAGGCCGCCTGCCAGCGTCGTCCCAAAGAGGTCGCCCGAGGCGTCCGCGATGAGAGTCCCGTAGGGCTCCGCGCCATCCGGATTGCCCGTGAAGGTGTATAGCACTTTTTCCGTGTAGCTCCCGGAGTTGTTGACCAGCTCGAAGACGATCCCATCCCCGTTGGCGCCGCCACGATAGGTTGTGCCGTACAGGTTCCCTGCGGCGTCCATGAGCAGCCCCCCGAAGGGGTTGGCCCCGTCCGGAGCCCCCGTGAAGGTGTGCAGCACCTTTTCCGTGTAGCTCCCCGAGTTGTTGGCCAGCTCGAAGACGGTTCCGAAACTGCTGCTGCCTGCCGAGCCGCCGTACTCCGTGGTGCCGTAGAGATTGCCCGACAAGTCCGCCACCAGCGGGGTTTCGGGTTGGTTTCCGTCGCTGTTGGTCGATCCGCCGAAGGAGTGGAGGGCGCTCTCCGCGGGCGTGGACGGGAGTTTCGTAACCAGGACGGACAAGCCCCCCGCGTTGTCACTCAACCCGTAGTCGGCAACGGCAAAAATAAGGGTGGTGGCGGCTGCGAACGTATGGATTCCGACGTCATAACCTCGGCTGACCGCCTCGTCGTAAGCGTGCTGGGCGCTGGTGTTGGCTGAGTTCGGCAAGGTCCTGGCGCCATACAGGATTTGCGGCTGGGTCGAGTCTGTGGCCGCCGAAATGTCAAAGACGAGATAATTGGTAACCCAGGGCGTGTTGTAGCTCCAGGCGGTGAAGATCTGACTCTTTTGGGCAGCCGTCAGCGAGGGCTCGAGCGCGGCGGCGTCGGCGGGATCAACGATACGGAAGCTGTAAGTTCCGGCTTGAACCGGGAGCTCGAGCAGCGTGCCGTTGGTGTTGAAAGGCTGGTACCAGAGGGTCTGGCCGGCGTTGTAGCTTTTCGCGCCGTCCTCGGTGCCGCTGATGTTGACGATGGAGGTGGTGGAATTGATGGTGATGATGGAATCGGACGTGGGCTGGGTTTGCGCGCGGGCCGTGGCGGCCAAGCAAGCCGAGACGGCCACCAGGGCGCCCAACATCAGGCAGGCGGAAATCCCGCGGTGGACGCCGCCGATGAATCTGCTGGAGTACGGCTGCCTTGGTTGGCCTGCCCGGAACGGTGCGCCTGCCCCCAACTGAGTCCTTTCACCCATTTTCACCCTCCTCATTTTTGTTTCCGAAACCCTGAGCCGCCCGGCCCCGGCGCCAGGCCGGTACGCGTCTCGCGGCCGAACGTCCAACCCCAGAGACGCCCAAAAGGGGCGGCTCTGGGGTTGGGAGCCCTTGACGGCGCGACCGGCACGTCCACTCACACGAATGGCTGCCTGAGCCGCTTGGTGGTGCGCATTCTGGCCGGGCCACCGGGCCAATGCAATGAACAGGGGCTAAATTCCGTCTAATTTCTTTCTAAAATCAGGAATTTACGTCGAATATGCACTGTATCTATTGCAAGGATAGTTATAGCTGCTCACCTTGACAAAGGTGATAAAATGTCCGCTATCAAGGCTTTGGCATCTTTCCAATGAGTGACCACGGGCCTGCCAGGCGAACCCTCGATTTTGGAGAATTCCAGTGCGATTTGTGTGCCGGTGAACTGCACAAGAACGGCGCGCGGGTGCATCTGGCCGATCAACCCTTCCGGCTGCTGGCCATTCTGCTCGAGCGGCCGGGGGAAGTGGTCACGCGGCAGGAATTGCAGGAGCGGCTGTGGCCGTCACAGTCCTTCGGCGATTTCAACGACGGCTTGAATACCGCTGTCAACAAGCTGCGCGCGGCGCTGGACGAGAAGGCGGAGCGCCCGCGCTTGATCGAGACGGTTCCCCGGCGCGGTTACCGGTTCGTGGGGAAGCTCAAGGAGCTGCCGCCGTCCGCGGGCGGGCGGGCCTCGCCAAGCGTGTGGCTTCGCGGGCTCGGAGGGCGCGCGGGGCTGGCGGTGGCGGTGGCGCTTGCCGCTTTGCTTGCCGCGGGCCTCTTCCTGCATCTCACCCAGCGCCCTGCGCACGCGCGCACTCCGCAGGTCTCTCTCCTCGTCCTGCCTTTTCGGAATCTCACCGGCAATCCCGCCAACGAATACCTGGCCGACGGCTTGACCCAGGAGATGATTACGCGCTTTTCGCGCGACTACGGCGCCAACCTGCGGGTCATCGCGCGCAACTCGGCGATGTCCTACAAGGGCAGCCGGCGTTCCCTGGCGCGCATCGCCGCGGCCTTGCGCGTCCAGTACGTGGTGCAGGGGAGCGTGCGCGCCGAGGGGAACCACCTGCGGGTGGCGGCGCAGTTGATCCGGGCTTCCGACCAGAGCAGCTTGTGGGCCGATTCCTACGACGGAGACGCCAGCCAACTGCTGGAATTCGAGGGCAGCGTGGCGCAGTCGGTGGCCCACGAGCTTTCGCTCAAAGTGCTGGCCGGCCGCGGGCGCGCCTACGTGCCCAGGACCCTGGCCGCCCACGACGATTATCTGCGCGGGCTCTATTTCCTCTCCCAGCGTTCGCGCCGCAGCCTGGAGCAGGCGCTGGAGAGCTTTGCGGCGGCGACGGTGGGCGATCCCCATTACGCGCGCGCCTACGCGGAGCTTGCCGACACTTACAACCTGATGGGCGAGTACACCTGGATCAATCCCCAGCAGGCGCGCAGCCTGGGCAAGGCGGCCGCCGAACAGGCCATCGCCGCCGACCCGTCGCTGGCGGAAGCCTACGCGGCACTGGGGTTTTCCGATTGGTTTTACGGGTGGAATCCTCCCGCCGCCGAGCGCGAGCTGCGCCACGCCCTCCAGCTCAATCCCAACAACGCCGACGCGCATCACTGGTTAGCCCAGGTGCTGATGACCCGCGGGCGCTTTGCGGAGTCGGAGCGGCAGATGCGCGAGGCCCTGGCCTTCGACCCCAACTCACTGATCATCCGCACCAACTTCGGCTGGCTGCACTACTTCGAGCGCCGTTACCCGCTGGCCATCGCCGAAATGAAGGGCGTCCTGCGCCAGGATCCGAACTTTCTTACCGCGCACTACAAGCTCTGGGAGGCTTACTCGGTCACCGGCGACCGCGCGGACGCCTGGAAGGAGTGCCGGCAGCTCGTCGAAGGCGTTTCCAGTCCGCAAAACGCCAGGGCGATTGAGGCCGCTTACCGCCGGGGCGGCTACGCGCGGGCGCTGGAAAAATTCGGCACCCTTCAGGACGCGAGCTTCTACGGAAGCGACGTGGACGCCGCGCGTTGCCTGATCTTTGCCGGCGACAAGGCGCGCGCCCTCGACCTGCTGCGGCAGGCTTACCGCGCCCGGGACGGCTGGATGATCTTCGTTCCCGTCGACCCGGCCTTCGACCCTTTGCGCAGCAACCCGCATTTCGCGCGCCTCACCCTGCGGCTTCGCTTGCCCGCTCCGCCTTCCACCTGAAGGCCGGGCGTTCCCGCCCATCCCGCGCCCCGGTGCTGCCCTCGAGGGCGGCGCGACGAAGGCAACCGCGCGAGCGCCCGGTCGATTGAAGGGCGCCTCAACGTAGGGGCACGGCGCGCCGAGCCCCAACCGACCGACGAACTGCTCGAGCTGGCCATCCAGATTTCGGACGCCCTCGACGCCGCGCATTCCAAGGGCATCGTCCATCGCGACATCAAGCCCGCCAATCTTTTCCTGACCCGCCGCGGGCAGGCCAAGATTCTGGATTTCGGCCTCGCCAAGCAAAGCGTACAGAGGGGATCATCTGGCGCGGTCTCAGGA